>CAZSQH010000016.1:0-12620 GCA_964608655.1 uncultured Candidatus Saccharibacteria bacterium
TGAAGATCGATCAAGTCGTTCTGAAGATAAACGAGCCCTCTCTTCGACTGATGATCTTTCAGAAGATGGGAAAGTAAGGGTAAACCTCGCACTTTCAGCAGCACTCACATTACTCAATGGTGTCTCAACTTCATTGGAAGGGGACGATGCGGTACGTTTAAAAGCCATTACCGATGAATTAAATGATTATTTAGGGACTTCTATAGATGAACAGATTGATGCGAAGATAAAGCAAGATGACGATAAAACTCGTATTGATCTTCGCTCAGAAGATGGTCGTGTTCGTGTAGAGATAAAAGATGGTGAACTTCGTATCAAGACAGATAGCAGTGATGACAAAAATAAAGGATGGGACAAAGAAAAAGATTCAGATGACA
Organism: uncultured Candidatus Saccharibacteria bacterium; assembly: GCA_964608655.1. Taxonomy (GTDB): domain Bacteria; phylum Patescibacteriota; class Minisyncoccia; order Phycocordibacterales; family UBA9973; genus UBA4124. The sequence goes on from CAZSQH010000016.1 coordinate 378, forward strand.
GTGACGATGATTCAGATGATGATAACACCTCAGATCCATCAGTGGTTCGCTCACTTGAAATTGAAGCAGATATCTTTACCAATGAAACAGTCGTAAAGGTGGAACTAAATGATCGAAAGACTACTTTTACTACTGATGCTGACACTCGAGCAGAGATTGTTGCTGCAATACTCGTAAAATATCCATTGTTGACTTCTGCTCAAGTAGAAAAAGCACTTGAAATCGAAACAGAAGATAGAACATCTCGTATTAAAGACCTCACTAATTTAAATGGAGACGATGATTCTGACGACGATGATAGCGACGATGATTCTGACGACGATGAAGATGAAGATAGCGATGATAATTCAGGAAAGGGGAGCGATGATGACGATGATGACAACTAAATAGTGGTATAGTCTTCACACATAAAAACGCACCGATAAAGTCGGTGCGTTTTTATGTGTGAGTGAGGGTAATTTTGACAAAAAATCTATTTTATTTTCTATTATTTTATTGCTTGCACAGAAAAAATAGAGGAGGTATATTCATAGTCCCAAGAGTAATCAAGTGGATGATGAGTTTGTGGTAACCCCACTCGTAACATCAAACACAACAGATGCTCTCCAAAAGTAAACCCAAAAGGTATACCGGAGGACATGAGGGTAGATCTTTCCAAACTTCAGAATGTTCCGTCAAAAGAACAATCTAAGGAAAAAGAACCAGAAACCATTTAGTAGCGAAAGCCTAAATGACAATGGCAGCATTTCTTTTGCTTTCAACGTGAGTTGGAACAAAAGACCAGCGGTTTTTAAAACAGTAATGGTTTAAAAACACCTCGAGAATATCCGAAAGGATTTCAAAAAAATGCTGGATCGAACATCAGATCAAAGCGGGTAGTGCTTCGTACTGCAGAGGATTCCCTCAAAAGAATCACCATGCGGTCGAACGCACTATCACCACTGATGAACTGATATCATTTGTTCATTATTTAAAACACAAACTCTTTTAATAAGGAGTAAAACATAAAACAAAAGCCCTTCCCGATGGAGGGCTTTAATTTTTTGTATATGATTGCAAAAAAATGATTTTAAAGTAGAATTGGATGCACGTACGTAGTAAAGGGCCCATAGCTCAGCTGGTAGAGCAGTGCTTTTGCAAAGCAAAGGTCAGGAGTTCGAATCTCCTTGGGTCCACTGTACAGATACAAAAATCGCCAATGAGGCGATTTTTGTTTATACTTAAGTTTCTTTATGCACAAAGAACATCGACGACGCTCTATTCTCAAAGCAATTACGTACCGATTTATTAGTATCATTATGGATTCAGCAATCGCATTTTTGGTGACAAGAAGCGCAGAGACAACGTTACTGATTGTTGCTATTACAAATGCGATTAGTATTGTTGTGTACTTTGTTCACGAACGAGCATGGAATCGTGTTCCGTGGGGAAGAAACAGTGTCTAATTTGACTTTTACATAGGGAACGAGCAAAATGGCGAGAAATCAAAATCGTTCCAACTATGATAAAAACCTTGCTCCTTTTGTTGGCTTTTCCGATAGTCAGTACATCAGCTTATGCTGCAAAAGATCCAATACTTACAGAGAGTGAGCATCGACTCGTGGCGCTCATCATGAAAGAGTGTGGGTATTTCACAAAACAAGATTCGCTTCGTATTGCAAAGACAGTTTTATTTGTACACAGAAAACTAAAGGTACGAGATGTTCGTTTTGTAAATAATGGCACAGGATCAAGCCACTTTTTGTATCCAGGGAGAATCATCTTCATTAACCTCGCCGATACACTTCGTATTTGTGATGTCTGGATCGGAGAACTTCCTCATGCACAACAATTTGCAGAACGACCGCTCTATTATTCACTTGTTGCAGTAAAAGGTTTCTTTGGTACATTACTCCATTCCTTTTTCCTCTCTAAAAAAGAAAAATCAGAAGTTCGATTTTTTCAGAAAATGGGGTGTAAAAGGTTAAAAGCAAAAGCGTGGGTAAGTTATCGTAGACAATACAACAAACGTGGATCGCTTGAGCATAATGCTCATTCTGAACGAGAAACTCCTATTCGGCATTGGGTCTATCATATGCTTCATCCTTAAAAATGAATCGCCAGTAATCCTGGTGATTTTTATTTTGTTTCAGGTACACTATTAGCATGACATCACTTGAAAAACCACAAAAAACAATAGGGGAGGCAGTTGCAGAAATACAGGGGATTATTGCTGAGACTATGGCACTTGGCGGGAATGATAGCGAATTTTCGATACTAAACGAGCTTTGTGAACAGGTAAAGAAAGGAGAAGTATCACCTGACGAAGGCATCGCAAGAGCTCGAGCAATTCAGGAACAAAAGACGAGCAATCACCACTAGAGTATGAAAAAGAGGAAGGGCAATTTTACTGAACGAGTCAAAACAGTGGTCCGCGCAATCCCTAAAGGGGAAACCATGTCATACGGTGCTGTAGCAAAGATGGCAGGATCTCCCGGAGCAGGACGTGCCGTGGGTACAATCATGGCGAATAATTTTGATGTTACGGTCCCATGTCATCGAGTGATTTGTGCTGATGGAACTATAGGACAGTATAATCGTGGAGGATCAATAAAAAAGAGAGCGCTATTAAAAAAAGAAGGTGTTATACTTTGACTATGGAACCAAATAAAAAAATACATCCTCTTGTTGGATTAGGAATTATTCTTGGTGGAAGTTTTGTTGTGGCAATGCTCCTAGGTGTTGCGACTGTATTTCGTATTCGTGCACAGAGCGACATTGTTTCAGTGACCGGGTCAGCGAAAATGCAAGTTACTAGTGATCAAGTAAAATGGACGACACAAGTAAGTCGTGGTGTTCGTGAGAGCACCCTTTCTAGTGGATACACGACGCTTGCACGAGATCTTACTCTTGCAAAAGCATTTCTTGTGAGTCAGGGAATTATGGAATCAGAAATGACTGTGCAACCAGTCGCTATGTTTGAAGTGTATGAACAACACCAACCAGTTGATAAACGATACACGCTTTCTCAAACAATTACTATTCAATCTTCAGATGTTGCAAAAGTTACTCGAGCGTCAAATGCTGTTGCTTCACTTATCAATCAAGGGGTAATATTTACATCGCTTTCTCTTGAATACTACTATTCAAAGCTTCCTGAGGCACGCATTGCTCTTCTTTCACAGGCAATTGATGATGCAAAAGCACGAGCGGGGGAACTTGCAAAAAATTCAGGGAAAAAAGTAGGAAAATTAAAAAGTGCAACAAGCGGTGTAGTGCAAGTACAATCGCTTAACTCTACCGATATTTCTGACTATGGTATGTATGACACTTCCCAGATAGAAAAACAAATTACTGTAACAGTAAAGGCAGGATTTACACTTAAATAATATGCAAATAATCTCTACTATCTGCACAGTACTCCTCCTTGTACTCCCAACGGGGGCATTTGCTGCTCCTACTCCTCCTGCACAAAGTGTGTGGATTGTTCCTGAAAACCCTAAAAAAGGCACCACCGCAGAACTTAACGCGCTTGTATACAACAAAAGCACAAAAAGTGTAACTGTAAGCGTTCTTTTTTCGATCCCTGACGATGAAATAGAGACAATTAGTGCAACAATAGCTCCTGCAACCGCAAAAACAATTACTGCACTATGGGACGTCGCTGAGGGAACACAGCAAATTACTGCAAGTGTGATTTCGGCAGTTGATAGTAATAAAAAAACTGTTCCTGAACTTCTTGGTGTTGTTGGTACTGTTACCATAGGAAAAACTTCATCTGTTGAAACTACTTTAAGAGGTATTCTTGGAAATGTGTTTTCTATAATCGATCCGTGGAGGCAAAAACAAGCGCAACACTTTACTACTCTTCGTGATGCTGCACGAGAAAAAGTAGGAGTGAAGTCAATAAAAGAGGCATATGATACTTTTGCACCCCTCCCTCCAGAAGTTCCAGCTGCTCCTGGAGATACTAAAGAAGACACTGTTGCAGACCTTGCGCTTGGATATGAAGCCATACCTATTGGGGCTTATATTACCCTTATTTACGCGACTGCACTCGCGACAATCTTTTCATCTATTGCATTGTTTTATATAACACTCACTCTTCTTTCACTGTTAGTGCTTCGTTTTATTATTCGTATCTTTATATAGGTACCGTTGTGGTAAAATCACTTCGTGATCCGAACAATAGTTGTCATAGGACTCCTTTTTATTGCATTATTTTTTCTTCCTGTTGAAGTGCAACTTGGGCTTTATGTTATTGCAATCGTAAGCATTTCCCATCGGGTATTTTTACTTATTCCAGCAATTTTTTCTGATGTATTGTATGCTCCTTCGGTATCATTTTCTTTTTTGTATATGACGGGGTATGTTGGGTCGTTGATCATTCTTTATTGGATTATTAGTACTAAGACACGCGCAAAAGATATTGTATATGGTGTGGAGAAGGAATAAAAAAAGAAGAAGAGGAATAGAGCTACACCCTGATGAGATTCTTCTTGATGTTTACAATCTGCCTCAATTTGATGCTCAGCAGTTTGAGGGGCGTATGGAACGCCCGATTAAAAAACGTACCTTTGTTGCGATTTCATTTTTTCTCTCTATTGTTGGTTTGTTTTTTATAGGGAGATTGGGGATGCTTCAGATTGCAAAAGCGACTGAGTACAGAGAAAAGAGTGAACAAAATAGTCTTGAACACATCCCAATATTTGCAGATCGTGGAGTTATTTACGATCGACACGGTGTTGAGCTTGCGTGGAACGGGATTCGTACAGAACAAGAACCCGCAATTCGAGAGTATATAGATGATAATGGATTTGTTAGTATCCTTGGGTATGTTTCATATCCAGCGCGTGATGACAAAGGAAATTTTTGGCAACTGCGCACCATCGGTCGAGATGGAGCAGAAAAAGAGTTTGACGAATTGCTTGCGGGAGTAAATGGAACACAGCTTGTAGAAACCGATGTTTCTGGTGCTGTTCTTTCAGGAAATACTATTGAATTTCCAGTACAGGGAAAAAATATTTCTTTATCTATAGATGCACGTATCCAAGCAGTTCTATTTGACGGAATGAAAGCATTGGCTGATCAGTCAGGGTACACGGGGGGCGCGGGCGCGATAATGGATATTACGACAGGTGAACTTATTGCATTCACTAGTTTTCCTGAATATGACCAAACGGTACTCTCTGATGCTAATGATAAAGAAAAGGTCACTGGATATCTCACCAGTAAGGACCGTCCCTTTCTCAATCGAGCAACTGAGGGGCTGTATACGCCAGGATCTATTGTAAAACCGTTTCTTGCACTTGGAGCACTCCAAGAAGGTATTATCACTCCTCAAAAGACAATTTTTTCTAGTGGAGAATTGAAAGTGCCAAACCCATATCAACCAGGAAAGTTTACTGTATTTCGAGATAATGATGCGCATGGAGTGGTAAACATGAGAAAAGCAATTGCTGTTTCTTCGAACATTTATTTTTATCAAATTGGTGGAGGGTTTGGTCAACAAGAAGGACTCGGAATTGAGAGGATTAATAAGTACCTTTCATTGTTTGGTATCGGGAAAAAGACTGGAATTGATGTTTCAGGAGAACTCGAAGGAACTATTCCAAGTATTGCATGGAAAGAACGACGATTTCCTGGAGACCCGTGGCGTATAGGAGATACATACAACACATCGATTGGTCAGTATGGATTTCAAGTTACCCCGATACAAATACTTCGCGCTGTTGCGGGGATCGCATCTCGGGGGGTGTTGGTTGTTCCGACTACCATCAAACAAGAGCCAGGTGTTCCAGTAAAAAAAGAAGTGGTACCCATCGAAGATGCCTATTTCTCTACAGTACAAGATGCGATGAGAGCGGTGGTTACAGAAGGAATTGCGCAGTCATTAAATCACCCACTTCTTGCTGTTTCTGCAAAAACAGGAACTGCACAAATAAAAAATAACACTCGCGTTAACTCATGGGTGGTGGGCTTTTTTCCTTCAGAGCGTCCTCGGTATGCATTTACCGTGCTCATGGAAGATGGTCCAAAGGTTTCATCAGGAGCCTCTCACGCATTTAAACAAGTCGTTTCGTATCTTGCTGAACATCCTGAGGTATTTGAGCAATAGTATAGACAATATTTGAAACACATAGTAGAATAATCAATACCTCCCGTTAGAGTATTCTAACGGGCGCTTATGTTTTAATAACCATGACCGAATATATCACAAAAGAAAATAAGGCCTCACTCGAAGCTGAGTTAAAAGAACTCATTGGTCCAAAACGAAAAGAAATTATTTCTGCAGTTGAATATGCAAAATCACTTGGAGATCTTTCTGAAAACGCAGAGTATCATAGTGCACGAGAAGAACAAGGAAAACTTGAAGAAAGAATCGCTCAGATTGAGCATATTTTAAAACACGCAGAGGTTGTTGATAGAAACAGTGACGGTACTGTTTCTATTGGCACTACAGTTGTTGTACAAAAACAAGATGAACCAAACACTCGAACATTTCTTATTGTGGGGAGTGAAGAAACTGACATGCTTTCTGGGAAAATTTCCTACAAATCACCCTTAGGCAGTGCGTTGGTTGGGAAGCGGGCAGGTGAAGTTGTTTCTGTTATGACCCCAAAAGGAGAAACTGTGTACACCATTGTGACTGTTCAATAAATAATAGTACTTACGTAATACAAAAACACCCTTACAAAAGGGTGTTTTTGTATTACGAAGGAAAAGAAAGGTTATCCACATACATCTATTTGCAGATGGGGAACATGGTGGGGTAAAATGGTACTAAGTGGGAAGGAGTGGGATATAATTAATCGGTATAAAAATCCGATTTCGTAATGCAAGAAATCAATGTTAATCGGCGAATACACACACACAATCGATGAAAAGAACCGTCTCTCGTTTCCAATGAAATTTAGAAAAGAGATGGGGAAGACAGTGGTGGTGACGCCAGGACTTGATAAATGTTTGTTCATTTTTACTACCAAAGAATGGCATGCTATCGCTGAAAAACTTGCAGCATCATCAATGTTGCAAAGTGATACACGAAGCTTCAATCGATATCTCTTAGGAGGAGCGGTTGAGGTGAGCGTGGACAGCGCCGGCCGCATCCTTGTTCCGGACTTTCTTAAAGACAGGGCAGGTCTGAAAGACAAGGTTGCCGTCGTCGGTGTCCATACTCGTGTAGAACTCTGGGATGAATCCATTTGGAAGTCATATAAGAAAAAAGTAGAAACTGACGCTGACGCACTTGCTGAACGACTTGGCGGTATAGGAGTTCTGTAATTACCGTATCGCTATGCACAAAAGTGTTCTTTTAGAAGAATCAATACACATCCTTTCTCTTACTCCTGGTGACACAGTGATTGATGGCACTTTTGGAGGAGGGGGACACAGCGATGCATTGCTTGCTCAAAATATCAATATTACCCTCGCATGTGTTGATCTTGATGAAGAAGCATTTGCACGATTTGGAGAAAAGTTTGCAAATGAACCACGGGCAACCTTTGTTCATGCGAACTTCAAAGAAGCACAAAAAATTCTGCAAGCAATAGGAAAATCAAAAGCAAACAAAGTGCTTCTTGATCTAGGGACAAGCACGTTCCAACTCCTTGCGGATACGAGAGGATTTTCTTTCCAATCAAACACGCCGTTGCAGATGACGTTTTCAAAAAAAGGGTCTCATACAGGGTTTACTGCTTACAACATTGTGAATGATTGGCAGGAAGATTCCATTGCTGACATTATTTTTTACTACGGCGGAGAGCGAAATGCCAAAAAGATTGCTCGCGCAATCATTACGGCTCGGTTAGAAAAACCAATCACCACAAGTGGTCAGTTGACAGATATTATTCAGACTGTGTGCCCTCGAAAAGGAAAGATACATCCAGCAACAAAGACTTTTCAAGCCCTTCGCATCGCAGTAAATGACGAGCTTGGAGTGCTTAAGGAAGCACTCAATGCATGGTGGGATCATCTTGATACTGAGGGGATTATGGCAATAATCACCTTCCATAGTCTTGAGGATCGCATTGTGAAGCATTGGATGCAATCAATTTCAAAAGAAACAAAACGCGTTATCACAAAAAAACCCATTATCCCAACAAAGCTCGAATTACAAACAAACCCTCGTGCTCGGAGTGCAAAATTAAGAGCAATACAAAAAATTTTATGATTACTACATTTAAACAAACAATAGAATCCGCATCAGTAACCGCATTTACTGGTGATATGAATACTACTCTTGGAAGTGTAACGAAATATGCTTGGGTTTCTGCTGGGGTACTTTTTGCATGTTATCTATATTTTGTGGGAGCAATTACTTTTTCTGTAATCAAACAAGAAGGGCTCGCACAGGAGATAAAATCAATTATTTCTAATACTGGGAAAGAAGAATTGGCATATCTTACTACTCAAAAAAAACTTAATGAAATCTATGCGCTTGGGGAGGGATTTGTTTCTGCTGAAATGATTGCATATACTGTTCCTGCACGCTCATTTGCATGGAATACTAATGCTCGCGAATAACACTTATCGCAATCGTATAACAATCATTATGAGCGCCGTCATTATCGTCGGCGCTCTTGTGATTGTGCGTTTGTTTTGGCTTCAAATTATAGAAAAAGATAGATTTACTGGAGCGGGGAATGATCAGTATGTATCAAAAAGCGCTTCATTTGATAGAGGAGCGATTTATTTTACCGACAAAGAGGGCAATACCGTTGCGGGTGCAACAGTGGAGAGTGGATTTAAAATTGCGATTGTTCCTGCAAAAATTATTGACCCTGAGGCAGTATACGAAGCACTTTCCACGGTACTTTCAATAGATAAAGAGCAATTTATGAAATCTGTTGAAAAAAAACAAGATCCCTATGAAGAAATTGCAGTTCGAATTCCTGCAGAAAAAGAATCGGAAATTAGAGCTCTCGATATTGATGGCCTTACCCTCTATCGTGATAAGTGGCGATTTTATCCAGGAGGGACGCTTGCATCAAAAGTAATAGGATTTGTTTCGTATAAAGAAGATGCGCTAGTTGGAAGCTATGGGCTCGAAAGTTATTATAACGATATACTAAGTCGTACAAAAGAAAATCTTTCAATAAATTTTTTTGCAGAACTTTTTGCTAATGTACAATCAACCGTTTTTAAAAATAAAGAACAGACCGGGGATGTCATTACCGCAATTGAACCAGCCGTGCAGTCAGAGCTCGAAACGGCAGTGGGCACCATTCGAACAAAGTGGGCTAGCGATGCAGTAGGTGCTATTGTTATGGACCCTGCTACAGGAGCAATTGTTGCAATGGCACAAGTTCCTACATTTGATCTCAATACTTATGGAGCAGTTGATGATATTGGTATTTATTCAAATCCATTTGCACAAAACGTGTATGAAATGGGTTCGATTATAAAACCCATTGTTATGGCATCTGCTATTGATGCAGGAGTGGTGACCCCTGAGACAACCTACAATGATCAAGGACAAGTACAAGTAGAAGATAGAACTATTTATAACTCTGATAAAAAAGGAAGAGGACGTGCAACAATGCAGGATGTACTTAGTCAATCTCTCAATACAGGGATGGTGTTTGTGGGACAGCAAATGGGAAAAAAAACCTTTCATGAATATATGATTGAACGGTTTCGTTTTGGAGAAAAAACAGGGGTTGATCTTCCGGGAGAAGTCCGTGGTCTTGTAAGTAACCTCAAAACAGACAACACAGTCAACTACGCAACCGCATCGTTTGGACAGGGACTTGCAACCACCCCAATCAATATTGTTCGTGGTTTTTCAGCGCTGGCTAATGGAGGACGTCTTGTCACCCCACACCTTGCAACCGCTATAAAAAAAGAAGATGGAGACATTGAATCTCTGCGCTATGAAGCAAGTAATCCTATTCTTAAAGAAGAAACAGCGACTACAATTAGTCAAATGCTAGTGAAGGTTGTTGATGAAGGGTATGGAAGGAAATCTCCCTATTATACGATTGCAGCAAAAACAGGAACTGCACAAATCGCAAAACCTAATGGGCAGGGGTACTATGATGATCGGAATTTGCATTCACTTATTGGTTTTTTTCCGGCAAGTAGTCCTCGTTTTGTGGTCTATTTCTATAATTATTACCCTAAAAATAATGGACAATTTGCTATTCAAACGCTTGCTGAGCCTTTTTTTGACATGATACAATTCCTTGGTAATTATTACGAGATAACACCCGATAGATAATCTTACCCTTTATGACTACTTCTTCAGAATTTGAATTTTCAACAAGAGCGACACTTAAAAAAGTGTGGCCACTATTTAAAAAACATGCGTGGTACTTCGTTGGTCTTTCTCTTGTGATGCTTGTTTTTAATGTTTTTTCTCAAAAAAACGATAATATACTTTTTAACCTTGTCGTGTTTCTTGCGTCGATGCTTTGGAGTTATGTTGCTGTCTCAAGCGCACTCGCAGCGGTTGATGGAAAGGAGGGGATGCTTCGATTTGATGCTATCAAGCTCCATTTTCCTTCAGGGAAACAGTTTTTGTTATTGATTGGGCTAACTTTTGTTTCAGCAATTATTATGCTCGTTGGGTTTGTTGCGTTGATTCTTCCGGGAATTTATTTTATGGTTCGTCTTTTATTTTCAAATTTTGCACTTGTCGATAGAAAAGAGGGAATCAAAGCATCGCTACGATTTTCATGGCACCTTGTAAAAGGAGATATATTTTGGACAGTACTTTTGGCGCTTATGGTAGTGGCAGTGCTTATGGTACTTGGGTTTATTGCACTTGGTGTTGGTATCTTGGTGACCTATCCTCTCGGGATACTCTTTCTTGCGGTACTTTATCGAGAGCTTTGCGCACACCATCAAAAGAATGTGACTGTTGTTCAACAACCACAAGAAATCACTCCTCCAGTAACTCCTCAAGTTCCTCCGGTTCAATAAAAAAATCCCCTCAGGATGAGGGGATTTGTTATTCGATGACGCTACTATAGTAGTGACTGATGACTTCTTCAGTAAGCTCGTCAACAGTTTTTCCGTCACCGTAAATGGTTGTTGCATACGGATGTTTTTGTAACGGAGATACTATTCTTGTTGTGTCGAGGTGATCTCGTTCTTGTATCTGTCGTAACACGGAAGCGAATGTTTCCGCACTATTTTTTTTCTGTAATTCAAGAAATTTTCTCCTGGCTCTTTCTTCTGCGGTCACTTCGAGATAGAAACGAAGTGGAGTGTCAAATATAACCCCCATATCTCTTCCATCAGCGACAAGTCCAGGATACCTGCGCATACTCAGCTGTAAAGAAAGTAGCGTACTCCGTACATTGGGAAGTTTTGATACCATACTTGCCCAAAAACCCGCTTGCTGTGATCGAATGAGTTCGGTTTTTTCTACACCGTTGATGAGAATGATTTCATCTTTCATCTTGAAATCGAGATGCTGTGCGAGGTGTACCAACGAATCTTCGTCTTCCAAAGAAGTGTTTGTTTCAATAGCGAGTACACCAAGCGAACGATAGATCGCACCACTATCAAGAGAATGAAACCCTAGTTTTTTTGCAACACTTTTTCTGAGAGCACTTTTTCCGCTGTTTACGGGACCATCTATGGCAATAGTAGGAACAGAGAGATCTTGTGAACTAGTCATGGGTCTCTTTTTTGTTTTAAAATTTTTATCATTTAAAATTTGACTTGTCAAATAGGTTTCTGTTAGGATAGCAAAAAGTCAATCAGTATGTCTCAAAAAGAAAGAGAATTACTTGCACAGGAAGGAGTTGAGGCGAGAATACGAAACAAGCTCTCTCCAGTAAAAAATCTTTTTTCCTTAATAAAAATGTTTGCTGAATCAGAAGATACAACAAGGGATCTTTCACTGCTTTCGATTATGGAAAAAACGAAAAAAACAGTTGATGTTTCTTTTGAAACGATGACATTTATTGCAACTGAGAAGGGGAATTATGCATTGCAAGAGAAGTTGAAAGATCTCAAAATTTTTATTGTTGAAGCGAATACTATTGTTGACACTCACAAGGTTGCACAAGGAAAACATGCTGCATTTTTATTTTCCACACAAGCAGAAGCTCACGAGCTTCTCATAGAAGAAATTATAAGGATTGCACGAGATGGTTCTTAAAAAGATACAGAGCGCTCTATATTACCCCCTGGTTGTACCGGGGGATTTTTCTTGAAAAATATCACATTAAAACGTATAGTAATTGAGCTAAAACTGGCCCTATCGTCTAACGGTTAGGACGGAGCCTTCTCAAGGCTTAAATCGGGGTT
>CAZSQH010000017.1:0-11840 GCA_964608655.1 uncultured Candidatus Saccharibacteria bacterium
GATAGTTGTACTTATACAGCCAATTATTCGCCGTATAAAGAAAGGAACAGCACACGCAGTAAACGAAGGAATACGTACGGTAAAGAATGAATTGTTATAAAAGATATGTATTACATAGAGCAAAAAAAGAAAAGTAGTGGGTGGATAGGCGTTGCGATAATTTTTATTGTCATGATAGTTGCGTTTATTTTCACATCAGGAAGGGATGAATTACTAGATAAAGAAATTCCTGTTGCCACTTCCCAACAGTTGGAAGAAATAACACTTTTCAAAAGAGGACTTGGGTCTCAAGGGATTATTGCTGATGATATTGGATTTCATGGGTTTTCTCCAAATGAAAAACTTTTCTTTTTTTCTGTATTTAAAGAAGGTGCTGTCCCTGCAAATTCTGCCTATCTTTTAAATATTACTCGTAATGAAGTAAAAAAACTCCCAGGGATGATTGAAAGAGGTATTGATGATGACAGAGTGATACAGCTTTATAGTTCCGAAGGGATGGTCCTATATTGGCCAGAAGATGAAACAGTTAGCACTTATGATGTGGGAGATAATGTGTTTTTTGGATCTCTTTCTCCTGATGGATTAACTTACGTTGTTCATACTGCTGAAGGGATACGGAAGATAGATATCGCAAATGGTGAGATTGATACAGTAAGTACAAGCGCATACGACGGTGCGTATGCATGGTTTAATGACAGTACCCATTTACTTGGATTTAGGGGAACTGAAGCATCTCTTTTTGAAGCAGGAAAGGCTCGAGAGCTTGGAGTGTGGAATATAAAAACTAAAACGTTTTCAACACTCGCCACTACTATTACTGATAAGACAATGAGAATGATTTCTTGGGTAATTCCTGATCGTGTTGCTCGTGTGACTACAGGGTGGGATGATGGATCACATGATTATTTACTGGATGTAAAAACTAATGAGGTAATTGATCTTGGGGATACATCAGGCGCATTAATGAGTGGTATCGATACGTACGATGGGCTACTTGCTATTGTTGGTGGAGATGATGCATCAGAGCTTGGATCTCGAGTACTCCTTTATAAAGGAATGATAAAAAAAGGAGAAAGCACACTTCCTAAGGGGTATTTTCGTCAAGACGTTACTATTGTTGATGATGATCGACTTATTTACACAAGAAATACAGTTACTGAACAGAGAACAACAAAACGTGAAGTTGTAGTTTTTTCGTTCTCTTCAGGGAAGGAGACCGTTATGAGTGAAATTCCTCTTACGGGATATAGTAGATTATCATTTGATCGATCGTCGTATACGTGGGTACTTTCTCACGGAAATCAATTTATAACAGGAGTGCTCTAATTAGAAAAGAAAGAGAATGCTATACTACAGATATGAGCATTCCGTATGATCCGGAATACGTAACGTATTTTGCAGAAACTGATTACCGAAACGAGCGAACTCGTTTTGGAATAAAGAGTCGAGACCGTACACGACATATGTACGTGATTGGAAAGTCGGGAGTAGGAAAATCAACACTCCTTGAAAATATGGCGATCCAAGACATCCAACGAGGAGAAGGAGTTGCTGTACTGGATCCACACGGTTCTTTTGCTGATAAGATGTTGGATTATGTCCCGGAGCATCGCATAAAGGATGTGGTTTATTTTGCTCCATTTGATACTGAAAATCCCATTTCTTTCAATGTTCTTGAAGATGTAGGACATGATAAGCGACATCTTGTTGCATCAGGTCTTATGAGTTCGTTTAAGAAGATCTGGGTGGATGCCTGGAGCGCTCGTATGGAATACATTTTAAATAACATTCTCCTTGCGCTTCTGGAGTACCCCGAAGCAACACTACTAGGGGTGAACCGTATGCTTTCTGATAAAGTGTTTCGAACAAAGGTTGTAGAAAATATCACCGATCCTTCAGTGAAAAGTTTTTGGACAGATGAATTTGCAAAATATGGTGAGCGATATATGCAGGAGGCTGGCGCCGCAATTCAAAACAAAATAGGGCAATTTACCGCAAACCCATTGGTGCGAAATATTATTGGGCAGACGAAATCAAGTTTTGATATCCGAAAAGTGATGGATGAGCAAAAGATACTCATCATCAACCTTTCGAAAGGGCGTATTGGAGAGCAGAATACGTCGCTTCTTGGTTCTATGATTATTACTAAAATATATCTTTCAGCAATGAGTCGAGCAGAGGTAACAGCAAATCGACTTGGTGCGCTTCCTAATTTTTATTTTTATGTTGATGAGTTTCAATCATTTGCAAATGAAACTTTTGCAGATATTCTCGCGGAAGCACGAAAGTATAAACTTGCACTTATTATTGCTCACCAATACGTAGCACAAATGGAAGAAAAAGTAAGAGATGCTGTATTTGGAAACGTTGGGACAACTGTGTCGTTCCGTGTTGGACCACTGGATGCAGAATTGTTAGAAAAAGTATTTGCTCCTCAGTTTGTTGCGAATGATCTTATTAATCTTGGTATGGCGCAAATTTATCTTTCACTTATGATTAACGATATTGGGTCACCTCCATTTTCTGCAAAGACCCTTCCTCCACTTATTCGACCAACAATTACATACCGTAATGATGTTATTGAATATTCTCGTGCAACTTACGCTCACCCTAAACAACAAGTAGAAGAAGCAATTCAAGCGTGGTACTTACTTGATGCTGACAAAAAAGAAGAAAAACCTGAAAAGAGAATTAGGTTTGCTGATGATCGACCAGTGCGTGAAGGAGGGGTTCCATTTAAAAAACAGTTTTCTACTGATCGTTCTGCTCCCTATCAAGAACGAACTCCTTTTTCTCGTCCTTATGAAAAAAAGCAGGAGATGGCAAAACCATTCCAAAAAGCATTTTCAAAACGGCATGATGTTGTTGAGACAACTAATGCGCCAGAAGAACAACAGGGAGATATTCCTCCTGTGTCTTCTCCAGGATTGACAACATTATTGCAAGCGCTCGACAATACTCAAGTACAAACAAAAAATGAACCAATTAAACAAAATACACAGCAAGAGCAGAAAGAAATTCATGTTTCTGCTCAGGATATAGTAAAAAAACGAACAATTCCTTTCGAAGGAGAGAAACCGCTTCGCGAATCAATTCCTCCTGTAAAAGTAGGAGAACGAGGCCCCACAGAAAAAAACAGAGACTTATTGAGAGCAGTACTTCAAAAAGCAGGTGTAGAAAAATCAAATGATAGCACAAAGATATCCCCGGTAGCACCACCACAACAAAACACTGCTCATGTACATGATATACAGAAGAATCAACACACGGTACTGCCTACCATACCGAAAGAAACCCCTCCGCAGTCTTCTCAAGTTTCTCCTGATACATTGCGAAAGATTTTAGAATAATCACGAGTATATGTATCTGCGAATCCTTTTCTTTTTCTCACTACTAGTCATCCCGGGGTCGTTATACGCCAGTGTACGTATTACAGAAATTGCTTGGATGGGAGTAGTCGGAGAGAACGGGCAGTTTGGAGAATGGATTGAGTTATACAACGATGAAACTGCTTCAGTGAATGTAGCGGGGTGGAAACTTTACGGCACGGGAGATCAGCTTGTTTTTACTCTTTCTACAGAAATTCCGGCACAAGGATATCTGTTAATAAAACGAACCACTGCTTCAATGCCAGATCCTTTACCAGGGGTACCAGGAGAAAAGGGAACCTTTGGTGGCGGAGGATTTTCAAATGAAGGAGAAGATCTTGTTTTGAAAGATGCTTCAGGACAAATTGTACAATCACTGCTTTATGCAACAGGGTGGCCAGCAGGAGAAAGTAGTTCGAAACAAACGATGCAGTGGTCGGGTGCTGTGTGGGAAACAGCACCCGCGACTCCTGGAACAGGATTTTTAGTAAAAGAAAGTAATGATACCCCTAGTGCCCCTCCGTTAATAGAACAACAAAAAACTTCATCCAGAAAAAAAGAAGTAACAACTCGATATGAACCACGGATTACCCTTTATGCTTCATCTGAATTATACCAATACGTAGATCATGAATTTATTGCGGACATTACTCTTGAAGATGGACTTCGACACAAGAGCGGTTACATTGTATGGAATATGGGCGATGGTACGGTAATAACCCAAAAAATGCTTGCTCCAGTGATGCACCACTATGATTACCCAGGAACATATGTTGTCTGGCTCGGGTACTATAAAAACTCGTTCGCTACAGCTCCGTACCTGTCAACAGTAAAGACTATAAAAGTGGGATCTCCATCAGTCGTTATTTCTAAAGTAAATAACAATGCTATTGAGCTCACTAATCAATCAGGGAAAATGGTTGATTTGTCTGGATGGAATGTTATTTCTGGTGGAGTATTAAAACCTCTTCCACAATTCACAATGCTTGCACCAGATGCATCGATTGTTATTAACGCACAAACGCTTGGATTTGATTTATTTTTAAACCCATCACTTGCTCGTCCTGGTGGACAAATACTTACGCAAGAGCAAGTTCCGTCGACGCCAACAGTACAAGGAGTCACTGGATATTATTCTTCGGATAGGAAAGGGGACATAAAAGATTTACAGACTGAAGCAATATTTAGTGAGAAAACAGAGAAAGATATTCCTAAAAAGCAAAACCGCACCAAACAATATGTGTTCGGTGCGGTAGCACTCACAGTATTGGCCCTGTGTATACTCCTTGAACGCGTTATGGCGAAACAGGAGTATCAGCAGGAGGAATAGTCGGGAGGACCTCGCCAGATTGTGTTGATGGTAAAGGATCTACAGCAGTACCTGCTTCTTCATCAATATCAGTGGAAGTTGCTTCCACCGCTTGGCTTATTTGTTCAATTTCTTTTGCAATAATTTTTACTTCTTGTTCAGAGACTTTCTTCAGGGTGTCATCAAGTACTTCTAGTGTTGCAGTTGCGGCAGCGGTAGTCTGGCCTCCTAATGCTTCTTGTATTGCTTGTTTATCTGCCTGGATGGTATCCCCAAGAGTACTTGTAACAGAGAGTGCTGTGTTTGGAGATTCTTCTGAAAGAGCAGAAAGACCTACAGAGAGTTCCTGAATATTGCTATCGAGAGCTTTTTGCGCTTTTGCTTGTTTTTCTTTTGTAAGCGTTTTTGATTCGGCGAGTGTTTTGATTTCGCTAACACGTTTTTCAACAAGATTTTTTTGGTGAGCAACTTTTTCTTCTGGAGTATTTAGAAACGCACCTTTAATCTCTTCATTTACATTTATTTTAAATGAGTAAAGTGGGTCGCCAGGAAGGGAATTGCTTGCTACTGCCGAGATACTTCCTCCCACAAACACAACAAACAAGAAGCTTGATAGTGCAATACGAAGTCCATGTTGCATTCCAAGTTGAAATAGTGGAGCACCTGTTTGTGCAGGGGTAGTTATTGTTTGCGCAATGCGGCCACGCAAATACGCCCGTTCTTCATCTGAAAGGGTGATATGTCGTATTTGTTTTAATTCTGATAGTTTATGTTCCATAGTCGTATGTGTCGGTAAAGGTTCCTCGAAGTTTTTTTACAATTCGATGAATGTGTACCGTCATTGCATTAGTACTTTTTCCAAAAATGATAGCTATTTCTTCGATTGGTTTTTCTTCCGCAAATCGTAAGTAGATAATTTGCTTGCTCTCTTCGTCAAGGTCTTCAATGAGGGTTCGGATTGTTTCGATATTGTCTTGACGCATAATATCATCAGTCATTCGATCAGTCCGAGGATCAAATCCTGCATCTACCATTGAATCAAGAGAAAATGATTTTGATTTTTTAAAATAATCAATAAGAGCATTTTTTGCGGTTCGATAAAGAAACGCTTCTTTGTGCTCAATTGTTTTTCCGCTTAAGAGGTAGAGCCACGTTTTTGTAAACGTATCTTGAGTGATATCGAGTGCCACCCCACGATCTCGTACTCTAAAGTATAAAAATCGAAATATCGGGTCTTGGTACTGTTCGAACAGCTCAAAAAAATACTGTTCACCTTGAGGAGAATTCTTTGATTGCAAAGGTACTTTTTGATCCTTTTCTGGAGCTTGTGCAGGGGTGGATTGCTCCATCTTTCTTTGTGACGATTCAGCACGTTTCACCTTACAAGTATACACAATAAGCAGTTTTTAGCTTGTCTCTGGTATACTTTTGTAATGATATTCCCACAAAGAGCAAAAAAAACAGTCCCGAAGGTTGTCGTTGTGGGAGGGGGGTTTGCGGGGATTTCAGCAATTCAATCACTAAAGAAATCAAAGAGTGAATGTGAAATCATTCTTGTTACAAAACAACAGTCGTTTGAGTATTATCCCGCATTGTATAAATTGGTAACAGGGGCACTTGCTATTGAAGTGTCGGTACCATATAAAAAAATGCGTGCACTCAAAAAAGTTCATATTCACTATGGCGTTTTTTCTACTATTGACCCTGCGCGTCAAGTGATTATTCTTCAGGATGGAATTGAAATTGCATATGATTATGTAATTCTTGCTCTAGGAAGTGAGACTAATTATTTCAATATCAATGGATTAGCTGATTTGTCCCTTTCTTTTAAATCAGTCAAAGAAGCATTTCGTCTTAAAAAACATTTTTGCGATATTTTTGGTATTGCGACAACATTGCCATCAAAAGAAGCTGTTGCCAAGCTTCACACAGTTATTGTTGGTGGAGGACCTTCTGGAGTAGAGCTTGCAGGAGATTTAACGCATTATCTTCGTTCTCTTGCAAAGAGTTTTAATGTTGATCCATCACTAGTTACAGTGGATCTTATTGAATCATCATCTCGTGTACTTTCTACATTACCAGAAAAAGTTTCTCAATATGCCGACCGTCGGTTACGAATGTTGGGGGTTAATATTTACACTAATCGTGCAGTGACTGGTCAAGATTTTAATGAAGTACTTGTTGGAAGTATGAATTTTGAGACAACCACTGTCATTTGGACAGCGGGGACTCGCATAAACAGTGCATATATGCATATTCCTGGTGTGGTATTTGATGAACGAAAAAGAGTTATTGTTAATGAATACCTTGCTCTTCCGAATGATAACCACATCTTTGTTATTGGAGATGGTGCAAGTACTCCTTACAGTGGACTTGCTCAAACAGCAAATCACAACGGGACGTACGTAGGGAAACATATTGCTCGATTGATACAAGGAAAATCACTTTCTCCTTATGTCCCAGCTCCTGTATCGTTTGTTATACCGATCGGCAATTATTGGGCAGTTTTTGTGCATAAAAAAATGGTATGGAAAGGACTACTTCCGTGGATCCTTCGTTCTGTTGTTGATTTCAAATATTTCACTTCGATTGTTCCATTTTGGTATGTGCTCGATGTGTTTAGACAGGGACATAAATATCGTAAATCAAAGACCTATTGTCCTATTGAATAACAGATCACTTTTTACTTGCAATTTTTTTAAGCGCAAGCGGGATTTTTTTAAAGTCAGTTAAAAGTTCTTCTCGGAGGCCTCCATTGTAGAGCGCAGCGGCGGGGTGGTAGAGGGGAAGGAAATAGTTGGTCGGAATACCCGGAATATTTTTTATGATGAGTTTTCCATGGGCTTGTGATATTTTTTCCAGTGGAAAAAAGTGATTCATTGAGTGTCTTCCAAGAAAAACTATAAGCTTTGGTTTAATAACTCGAAGCTCATCTTCTAGCCACGCCTTGCATGCTTCTTTCTCATCGGGGAGAGGGTCGCGATTGTTGGGAGGGCGATATTTTACAATATTGGTGATATAGATATCTTCTCGTTTCATATTGATGGATTCAAGCATTTCGTTTAAAAACTTTCCTGCTGAACCAACAAAAGGAACACCTGTCTCATCCTCCTTTTTTCCAGGAGCTTCTCCAATAAATACTATTTCTGCATGAGGATTTCCATTCCCAAATACAGGCTGGGATGCAGTTTCTTCGAGAGCGCACGTACAATGTTTTTTCCAGTATTCGTGTATTTCAGACAGGCTACTAAGAGTGGCAGGTGACATAAAAGTATGATAGCATCAGAGTCATGTTTGGACTAAAAAAGATGCTCATGCGAAAAATGATGGAGAAGCAATTAAAAGATTTGCCCCCTGCACAACGGGATCAGATTCTTCACATTGTCTCTGAAAATCCAGAATTGTTCGAGAAAATAGCAAAAGAAATTGAAGCAGAAAAAAAGAAAGGGAAACCAGAAATGGCAGCAAGCATGGAGGTAATGCGTAAATATCAAGGTGAGCTCCAAAAGCTCATGATGGGTAAATAGTATGTCGTTGAAGATAGGTATTGTCGGACTTCCAAATGTTGGCAAATCAACATTATTTAATGCACTTACAAAAAAGGGAGTTCCTGCTGAGAATTACCCGTTTTGCACCATTGATCCATCGATAGGTATAGTTGCCGTACCCGATGAACGACTTCAAAAACTTTCTGAATTTTCTCATTCTGAAAAGACAATTCCTGCGGCAATTGAATTTGTTGATATTGCAGGGCTTGTTGCTGGTGCGTCAAAAGGAGAAGGATTGGGGAATAAATTTCTTTCACATATTCGTGAAGTAGATGCAATTTTGGAGATGGTTCGAACCTTTGAGGACAACGATATTATTCACGTCGCAAACAAAGTGGATCCACTTTCTGATATCACCGTAATTAACTATGAATTGATACTTGCAGATCTTGATGTGGTAAATAAAAGAATTGAAACAAATGGAAAGGATGCAAAACGAGGTGAAAAAGAAGCGGTAATTTTACAAGGAGCACTCGAGAAAGTAAAAGTTGCGCTTGAAAATGAACAGATGGCAAGTGCAGTAGTACTTGAAGAAAAAGAAGTTCCACTTATTGCAAATCTCAATCTTCTCACTATGAAGCCAATTCTTTATGCGCTCAATGTTTCAGCAGTGAACCAAAATCACGCTCAACGTGTTGCAGAAAAAATTCCTGGCCCATATGTTGAAATTGATCCAGTATTTGAGACAGGGTTTGATGCTTTGATCAAGAGTGCATACGATATGCTTGGATTAGAAACATACTTTACTACTGGTCCTGATGAGACACGTGCGTGGACCATAAAGAAGGGAAGTACGGCGCCAGTTGCAGGTACAGCAATTCATACTGATTTTAAAGATAAATTTATTCGAGCAGAGGTGGTGTTTTGGAAAGAGCTACTCGATGCTGGATCATACGCTGAAGCTCGGGCGAAAGGAAAAGTACGAGTTGAAGGAAAAGAATACATCGTAAAAGACGGAGATGTCGTAGAGTTTAAAATCTAAAAGATTTTAAACCGAGATCCAGCGAAAGTCGGATAAGTAGAGTTTTAAACTGAGATCCGAGAGGGTTTTAGCAAAAAGCTCGAATCTGAGGAGTAGAGCTTGAAAGATTCTTGACTTTTAATTATTTTAGTTATATAATGAAGGTTAAACAAAATCCTTTTTATGAAAAAAGTTTTCTTTTTTCTTTGGATTGCACTTCTTTTTCTTTGTATTATGGGGACCATTACAAATGGTTTTACTCCAGAAATAGATGCTCCAAATTTTTCCTGGGCTTGGCTCATTGGAGCAATATTTTTTTTCATTCTTTCCTGTGCCCAACTTGGAAAGATAAAAAAGTGGAAATAAAAAACTGAAACCTCGGAATATCCGGGGTTTCTTTCTTTTATTTTTTCTTGAGTTGTTCGATTTCTTTTTGAAGCTTTGAGAGGATGTCTTGTATTGCCTCGATCGCTTGGGCTTCTTTCTCTTCAATCTTTTGATCTTCAGTGCTATCTTCTTCGATGTCTTCGATATCCTCTTGGATCTCATCAACATCACCTTGGATCTCTTCGACATCTTCTTGGATCTCACCAACATCTTCTTCAATATCTTCAATATCTTCTTGAATTTCTTCTACATTTTCTTGAATTTCTTCAATATCTTTTGTGTTTTTATTCACAGACATCTGGATAAAAATTGCTAGGTATATTGCTTCAAGAGAAAGGAAAGTGGTGAGGACTAACAGCACGGTGTCAAAATCTGCACCAAACGCAGGAAGGAGAAGGATGATGGCAAATACTGTAGTGTGGACGATGAGTGATTTTGTAGAGCCAATCCAGCGTGTTGCTCTTGTCGCACCACGTTCTATTTTTTGAATATTTGTTTTCTTCTTTTTCTTTGACATGAGTGTCCTCAGTGTATGCAAAATATAAAAAAAAGCAAAATAAAAGGCGGAAGTTGTTACTTCCGCCTTACCTCTCTACACAATGGATTTAAGATTTTTTTCCATCAAATACTTCTTTCAGCTTACTTCCGATAGGACTCGTTGCCACTTTTTCGTTGTTACGAACATCATAGCAACGCTGTTGTCCAAATTGGTACATCCAGCATGCGCCTTTTACGCATTTTCCTTTACGACAATCATTTCTGAATCGTTGAGGGAAAAAGTTTGTATCGAGGCCGATTTGTACTGCCTCAATCACCGCTTCAACTGAAAGTACTTTTCCGATGATCCCCGGCACTTGAGGGTCAGTCTTTGATCCATTGCAGATAATTCCCGTGTTCTCATCGAAGTGAATCTGAGGAATATCGTCAACGATCTGATCCTTTTCCAGTTCGGTAAAACGAAGTGGTTCAGTCAGTACCACATACGCAATTTTTTGGCGTATGATTTTTGCAACTTCCCGCATCTGTGTTGGAGTAATGTGTTGCTGATTTGGCATCAACACAAACTGCCCATTTGTTTTGTGAAGGAAGAGGACACCCAGTTTTTTGGTCCGGTTTTCCCGCCACTTACTGTGGGCGACCTTGTTCATAATAGGGATGTCGCTTTTGATCTCGAGAAGCACAAAAGGATGCTTGCTTTTAGGAATGGTAAGATCGGTGAGGCGTTCAGGTTTACCGTACGCTTTTTCTGCTTCCAGAAACATTTTTGCCTGGTTGATTTCGTTTTTGTAAAACTGAAATGCCATTGCATAAATTTCCTGTTGCTTTTTCACATCATCACCTGCCGCCTCAAATCCTTTTTTGAGGTTTTGAGCAAACGCACCAATCTGGAGCATTTGTAATACTTCAGACTCATCTCGGTCCAGTTCCTGTAATTTTTTTTCTTTGATTACCCACGAGAGATTTTGAATGAGGTTGTCCCCATTTCCATCTTCGTAGTTCACATAGGTGATTAATCGGCCGTACACCTTACGATCATCTTTTTCTTTCATAAGGTCCAGTAGGCGTCCTACTCGTTCTGTACAGGAAATCTTTTCTTTCCGATTGTCATGCTCATCCAGTGGGCCACCACCGATTCCGATGAGGAGAATACCTGCTTTTAAGGCAAGGAAGAATCCTTCTTCACCCAGAATGTTTCTTTCTCTGAGTTCGGTGGCACTGACAGGCCCAAATGAGGCCTTTTCGATGCCGGGGAATTGGCGTTTCCCCTGGGGTGTCTCTCTTAACAGATAGGCACCACAGAGCTCATCGTTATGGGGCCCATAGTGAGTCCCAATAGCAGTAATCCCTTCGATAGGGATGCGATGATAGAAACCCCTTTTGAGCTCAGAAATTGTTGCTGTACTGCAATGAATTTTTTGTTCCATTGTGTTTGGTTTTATTTTGTTTTCAATCTTGTCGCACTAGGCCGGACAAGTTCGGCACATTCGTTCTGAATTATAGCACATTTTTACAGCTAAGTCAATCATAGAGATTTGCTCAAAAAAGCATCAGGTGGTATAGTCTTGCCACTATGTCACAAGATAATTTGGTAAAACTCGTCAACAAAGACACCAAGGAAGTGTATTGGTCTTCAAAGAACCGCAAAAAGTTGGCGGATGTAAAGCTTGAGCTTAAAAAATACAGCAAGAAGCTTCGGAAAGTAATTACATTTAAAGAATCAAAAAAATAACAAAAAAGTAGTCGAATGACTACTTTTTTGTTATAGT
>CAZSQH010000018.1:0-11567 GCA_964608655.1 uncultured Candidatus Saccharibacteria bacterium
TATAAGGGATTGTCTACAGTAAGTTCACTTTTTGTTTCAATATTTTCTTTAGTTGGAAGTGTTGCCTGGCCTTGTTTTGCCCAAACCATTAGAGCAATCAACCCACCAATAATTAGTAATCCAATTACTACATTTTTCATATGAATTAAGATTTGCTAGTAAGAAAACCCTTTCGTTGAGGGTTTTTCAAGTAGCATCAATAACCTTCGTATAGAAAGTTATCGTGCTGCAATAACAAATGACGGACTTAGTTCAAAACGAGAAAGCCAATGATGTAATTCTTCAAGATATACATTTTTTGAAAGAACCTGCAACGACGGCAAGCAGACCAAGTATAGTCATTATTTGTGGGATAAGTGTAGTACTAAATTCCTTTATTGAGGCAATATGATGTTGAACCATTGAGAGTATTTCTTCTGGACACTTCATACCTGCCATTACTGAAACCGCACAGCTATTATTATTGTGTTCCATAGTGTGGTTAATCATCATAAGGCCAAATAGGCTTACTGAAACCACGGTAATTAGTATTAAAAATGTAATGATTCGGCTTTTCATATTAGTTATATTTATCCGAAATTTCGAGAAGACCAATAAGCTCCTTTACAGCACGCTCCTTATCCGTCTTATTTTCAACCATGTGTCGAACATGGGTCTTAATATGATTATCAAGAACCATTCTTCCAATAGTCTTAAGCGAGCTTTGAATTGCCTTAAGTTGAGTCAAAATATCGATGCAGTAGCGCTCATCATCAATAGCACCAACCAGGGCTTTAAACTGCCCCTCAACAATCTTTGCACGTCGTAGTGTTTTTTCTTTTAAATCCCTATCTACGTGTTCCATACTCTATACCCCCCTAGGGTATCATATTTAGTCTAGGAATGTCAAATAGGTTCGAACATTCTCTAACGTTCGGAGCAAAAGAAAGAAGCCCGAATTTTCGGGCTTCATAATGAAAACTATTACATCGGCTTATTGATACTCTGACCAAAGTAACACTGTCGGATCTTCTATCACCGTTGCGTTACCGATCTTTTTGGGAGTTAGATCAAGTCCTTTATATATCCTCTTCACATTCTTTTCTGTACCTTCCAAATAGATTTTATCCACGGGGATCGTGGTGATTTCTTCATAAAGTTTTTTCGCTTTATTAAAATCTTCAACCGCACGATTGTACCAAGCAACACCTTCAGTGTCCGTAGGTTTTTTCTTTGGGTAAAATTCATACATCCGCCAATCTTTCGTATTACCCGCAGAATCCACAAAGTAGAACGTGTACTCTAAGCTGGCACACGGCTCCTCGCCCTCTCCGTAGGTATCATTTTGGTTAATCTGTATCGGTCTTACCTTGATCTCTTTTGCCCAAAATGCAAAGTCCTGACTAACAGGTTTTTCATTTTCGAGCATTTCTTTTTTTTCAACCGGCTGTTCAATTGGTGTTTCATCAACAACAGTTTGAGCCTTCCGCTTTGATTCACTATTGCAGGCAGTAAAAAAGATAGCTGAAGCGACAATAAAAATAACGAGTATTTGTTTCATATTCCTAGTTTTAATTGGTTTACCAAAACCTTGGTAAATAGCTTTGGAAAACCAATTAAAACTTTTCAAAGAACTTATGTCTGTATTATAGAATATTTTTATATAAATGTCAAGTATAAAACCCTTTATTTATAAGGTTATTATCCCCTCTTCCTGTCTCAGACTGTTTCGAACATCCTCTAGGGTTTGGAGCAAAAAAACAGCCCTTTGGGCTGTCGTGCGTAGTTATGAACTTTCTAAAATCCGATAATACCTTCTGCAAAGTTTCTTTCTGCAATCTCATTCTTTTCTGAGTTTTCTTTCTTCATAAAGGCACAAAACCTTGTAATCTCATTAATTCCGTTAAATGAAATGGTTTCCCAGAGAATGGTTGGTTTAAAAGTGTCGCTGTCCCCTAATCGTTCAACTTCGACTACAGTTTCTTTTGGAGAGTTTTCTACCAGATTATTTAAAAGTTCAATGGCGACTTCATTTTCTGCTGAGTTATCGCCGTAGAAAAAGAACGCTTTAATTGTTTTCATATCGTGTTTTTCATTACTCTACACCCAGAGGCTATCGTGTCAAATATATTCGAACATCGTCTAAGGTTTGGGGTATGGTTGACAACACGCCTGAATAAGATAACGTAAGGAAAAACAATAGTTATGATAAAAGAAATATTTTCTGAGCAAGAAGGCGAGCTTTCGCCCGAACAGGTTGATTCGCTCTTGTCGAAGCTATTTCTGGAATATGGCAGGTACATGGGGAAGCCTGCAGGAGAACCGAAGGCAACCCTTGAGACACGCTACATGGTCCATCGTATATATGAGGAAAAAGAAGAGCTAAGAGAACGACTTCCTAAGGCGTGGGTACTCTTGGTCCCTTCCTCTCTTGAAAAAGGAAGGTTTAAAGAATTGTTCGATACCAACATGGCGATCGACATCAACAGCTGGATGAATAGATTCGAGTCTATACTCCGCGACCCGCTCATGGCCACCTCGTATGCCTGAACCACCTACCCTGTTCCGATATCCTGAGCATTTGCATCAGGATATTTTATTTTATCCAGAGCATCGTATAGAGTTTGGAGCAAAAGAAAAAATCTGACATCTTGTCAGATTTTCAATATTACAGCATTCAGACTTGAGCTGGTTCTTTAAGTGCCTGTTCACTCAGGTCATGTTCTTTAAATGTTTGCAGGAAAAAATCTCTCAGAGCAGTCCAAGACGAATAAAGGGGCCAGTATTTTTTCCATAGTTCGCTCTCGTATTTTGTCTCCCTATACTTAACAATCTTATCCATCATCTCCGATGCTTTGTATTGGGTACTTTCGATTATATTGGCAAATACAGAAAAAACTTTATCGTTTGGTGCCCTATTTATATGTCTGATGAACTCATGTTTGATTTCATTAGACAAATCAGTTGCTTGTACCTTTGCGATACATTTCTCTTTTGTTTCGTCAAATATCGGAGAGTTGATAAAAACAACTGAAGTAGCAGGATCATATTCACCATCGTTCGTATAGAAAGGTTTTCTTCCTGTTAAAAACCACATTCTGTCCGCTTTTACCCAACCAAGCATTATTGTGAAGGGATGCTTACTTCCATACTCTTCTGATTCTGTAAAAAGTATGTTCCAACATCCGTTTGTGACCAGCTCACCATCCTCACCGTTTGGTTGTCGAGATATAAGTTGAGCAATAACTCTTATTGCTTCATCAAAAGTGAAAAATACAATGTTTTCAAATTGTAAAAGAAGTCCTGAATGAATATCATCATTGAGTACATACTTTTTAATCTTTAGCTCAAAGTTTGCATTTATCTTTTTATCTGAGAAATCGTACTTTGACCATGCTGAGCCAATATTTTTTTTATCGGCAAAGAACTCTCTTGGCGCAAACTCTCCAAAAGACTCTAATGCTATTTCTTTTATGAAATCGGCCTTTTTACTAGTTGATTTATTCATAACAATATTTTTAAAGAACGAATTTATTCACAACTTTAGTTATTAATTAATAGTTGTCAAGATCATTTAAACTTCACTCACTTCGTTCGTGGACTGCATTTTTTTTATGACTAACGAGCTCTTCGAGAAAATAGGGGTATCACCTAGGGTTTAAACAAGATGTCACATTTTAAAAAAGAAAAAGCTCAACCTAATAAATGATGGTTGAGCTAAAGAAAGATTACGAATGTACTCCATATTCTATTCTCCCAATAATGATGAGTACCTCATTGTCGGAACATTCACTAGGTTTTTTGTCTCCAAGTGCAGCACATGGCTGATGATACCAATTCATAAAAATAGATTCTTCACCAAACACTTCGATTCCTCTAGATAAAACTTCTGAGGAAATAGAAGAGGTATTTTTATTTTTCTGATCCATGGTTTACTTTTTTATTTTATTTACCTACACCTTACTTCACCTCCTTTACAAAGTCAATTGAGTATTGTAGGGTAAGCAAAACTTATTTACTATGAAAAGGTTTTATGACTTAAAGATCTTTGAGCCTTTTGTAATGATGGAAGAATACGAATTGGTACAGGGAGCGATTGAAAATATGGTTCGTCAGGTGTTACTTAAAAAAGTCACTCCAGAACAACACGCCATGCTGGAAGTGGTGAATTACCACTACTGGGATCCAAATAGGCCGGACGAAGGTAAGATGCAAGGACTTCTCGAACATCTTATCTTTGATGCATTACATGCAACCAGTTTTCGTACGCAGGGCCATTTCTATGCAGAACTATTTCTTTACGACTTAAAGAAATACACGGGGATTTCAGATCTTGAACTCTTCAAAAAGGAAATTGAATCTATTAATACTCAATGGAAGGGTATCGCCTCTATACAGATACTCTCTGTCACTAGTGGTAGTCCAACAATTTCTTTTAAACTTATCTAATGGCCGTTTGGCCATTTTTTATTTCCCTATGCTCTTTCGAATATTCCGCCCCTAGAACTGTGTTATATTTATTTTATGCAGAGAATAGCTACAAGAGTATTCATTATTTCCTCTATTGCCTTTGGGGTTGTTGGATTACTTATTGTTTTTACATCTTCAGGTCCAGACACAGCAGATACTGCGTGGGATGAGACTCTCATAAGACTTCTCTTTACCTGTGTCTTTGTTATCCTTCCATCATTTGCCCTAAGTGTTGCTGGAAAATATCTTGGCAATCGATAATCTACCTACTACTTCTTTATAGTAATATTGTTACAATGTCTGTATGACAAAACGTCGTATTGCATCATGGGGTATCACAATTTTTGTAGTTGCGGGTATTGTTTTTTTTATCCTCAAAAACTATTACAGTCCCGATAGCGTATCCCTGTTGCCACCACCTTCCACTACCCCAACCGTGGTTCCACCCCTTCCTCAAATACCGTTAGACCCTATTAGGTACTCTGTGCTCACACTCAGTAGCGCTCTCCCTATGATTGAACTCGAAGAGGCGGTAGGAAAAGATCAAGTGCCTATAGTCCTCGCACTCAACAGAATAGATGCAAATAATCTAAAATCAGGCATGACGCTCACTGTGTTAAATACCCCCACCGATATGCTATCGCTCTCCCCATTCCCCGACACGCTCCTTGCAGCAAGCACCTTACCTAAAATAATTTTTATCTCACAACAAAACCAAGCGTTTGGTGCGTATGAATACGGTACTCTGGTGCGTTGGGGTGCGGTCAGTACTGGAAAAAAATCTACCCCCACACCAAGCAAGCTCTACCACACAAACTGGAAAGGAAAGCTTGTCATCAGCACGGTAAATAGCGAGTGGCTCCTCCCTTGGTACTTCAACTTAGAAAACTTTGAGGGAATCTCCATGCATCAATACGAACTTCCTGGGTATCCAGCAAGTCATTCTTGTGTACGGTTATCCAAAGAAGATGCGATGTGGATATATGATTGGGCGCAACAATGGATCTTAGCTAAAGCTACTGGAGAAAAGCTAGCAAATGGTACGCCAGTAATTATTTTTGGTGCATATGATTATGAAAAAATTGCTCCTTGGAAAATGCTCTCCGTAGACAACGACATCACTTCTATAACAGCAACATCTTTAGAACATGAACTCACTACCTATCTTTCTGAGATAGAGAAAAGTATTGAACAAAGAAACCGTATATAACTATTTCTAAAAATAGTGCATACTGTACGCATTATCTATTAAAAAATAAAGTATATGGCAAAAAGAAGCACTTCCCTTGGTCCAAAAAAGAAATCAAAAAGATCTCATAAAACCAAAAAGAGATTAGCTGCAAAAGCAGTAATGCTCGCTAAAAAAGGTTCGAAGAAAAAGAAAGTGTAATAAGAAAACCTCCCTTAAAGGGAGGTTTTAACATTGTCTTAAGAAAATTCATCGTGCCCATCACCCACTTCTCTTCTCTCTACAGATACTGATCTTTTTGAATTGAGGCGTCTCATGAGCTCTTCTTTTAATTTTTCTGTATCAAAAGGACTTTGTCCATTCCCTCCTGATTTTGCATCGAGCTCAACTGCTCTTTGAAAGTTGTTAACCAACTGATCATGTGGCAATGTTTGCAATTCTTGGGCTGTCATACACATAGATTTGATTTTAGATGAAAGATTCACCCTCATACTAACCCCCATCACCAGAAAGTCAAACAATAAAAATCCCCTTCAATGAAGAAGGGGTAAGCCATTAGTTGAAATTATAGTAATGATAATAGATAGAGATGTCATACTCTTTTTCAAGTACATCAATCAGAGGGTCAAAAAAGTTTGTATCAATCTTGTGTAACTCAAATAACGTTGCAAAGTCTTCACCTGTTTCTATTGTATACACCGTTCCAACGCACCACATATCAATCACCGCACTCAATCCTTGCGGGATAGGCACTTGTCCTATCCAACAAATAAAATCTTTTTTATTTAACTCTGAGGTGTGAAAGTGAATCTTCTTACTGTGTGGAAATGATTGTATATCAGGATATATAATCTCTGTCTCATAGTGAGTACCTTTTGGAATTTTTGCCCATTTTTCATAAAAGATTGGTTCAATTTGTAATTCCCCAATCTGTGTTGATTTATGAAGTTTAAATTGAAACTCATATTGTGAACCACTTTTTCCTGAAAGAACAATTACTTTTGCTTTCATGTTTAATTTTTTACCACCGTACCACCTATATTTGACAAAGTCAAATATAGGTGGTAGTATGTTCAAAACTGTTTATCAATGAAGAAAACTGTTTCAGATTACAAAAGAGAACATGCTTACTTTATTGCATTTAAAAATCTCAGAGAAATAGGTCATCATCCAACAAGAGTAAAGCAAAGCGACCTTGGATATTTCATGACTCTTGAAAACATAAGAGATTACACATCTCTCGATCCTGCCAAATGGTACGAACATGAATGTTTCCTAGGAGAACCGGTGACCTTAGACCTGTTATCAGAAGAAGATCGAGACATGATAACAAAACTGCTTGATGGTTTCGGTACAATCAATTCACAGAAAGATTTGGAAGAAAAATGTCGTGCATGTTTACAATTTTCATTTTCCTTCGGACATAAGATGTTTGGAAAAACCAAAAAAGAAATAGCAAATACATAAGTACCCCCACCCCCCTTCCACCGAAGGGGGTTTATTTAAAATGATACTTACATACAAAAACGCTTAATTTCCTCTAAAAAGTTACCTATTTATTTTTTCATCATGTAGTACAACGCAAGCGGTGCTCCCCAGTTTGCAAAACGTTCGATGAAATCCCAAAATGACTCACCAACAATAGGACGTAGGAGTGCTGTCCATAGACCCCACGCAGCCATCCAAAGAAGTAACGGTCGAATGGGCTTTACCAACACCATAAGCGCAAGAAAAACATCCATGATACCAACTAAAAGTATGAGAGTTGTTGCGGTCCCAACGTCTACCCCTAGGAGCTGCTGTGCCCATCCAATCCACGATTCCTTCCCTTTTATTGCAAGAATACCGTGTCCTAAAAACTCTCCCGCAACGGCAATTCGGAGGATCCACATAATTTTATTTTGATTATTCATAGAAAAAATTTTATTGGTAATAATAACAACACTAAGTATACTCCTCTTTTTGAGACAAAGTAGCAGTAATGTGTTTATTTTGAGTTATCCACAGGTAGTATTTTTTATTATTGACAAAAGAAACCTCAAAACATACAATGATATTTGTAGGTCGTTCTAAGATGTCAAAGTCAAGGAGCGGCCTGCACACAGCGCCTCCCGATTTCGGGGGGCTTTGTGTTTTTATGTCTAATCTTTTGTGTTTGTAACTCTGTGCTACAATCGCCCTATGTATAGTCACCATCGATTTTCTATTAAAAAAATCCTTCTTCCTCTATTATTACTACTAGTGATGGTTGGTGGTATTGCCTATAGTATTCATCGTTACATTATTCTTCGAAATGAAAATGATACGCTTCGTATCACCATACATCGGCTAAGAGAAAGTCTTGAAGCCCTTGAAGGAAACCTTTCTCTTACTGAGTACGAGCGAGATAAGCTTACTTTTACTCTTGAACAAACGGAAGAACGAGCAGGCGTGCTTGCAGAAGAGA
Organism: uncultured Candidatus Saccharibacteria bacterium; assembly: GCA_964608655.1. Classification (GTDB taxonomy): domain Bacteria; phylum Patescibacteriota; class Minisyncoccia; order Phycocordibacterales; family UBA9973; genus UBA4124. The sequence goes on from CAZSQH010000018.1 coordinate 8,085, forward strand.
CAGAACTTCTCAATGATAAAGTGAGCTTGTTTGAAAAACTTAACGCACTTGATCCTGAACTTCTTAAAAAATACTCAAAAGTATATTTTCTTAATGAACACTATACACCAGCTGGACTTACCCCAATCAATGAAGCATATGTAAATGGTACAGGGAGAGGATTAGAAATACACGAACAAGTGGCACCGTATCTCCACGATATGCTCGCAGCTGCAGAAAAAGAAGGACTTGGACTACTTGTTACTTCTGCATATCGATCATTTAAAACACAAGCCACATTAAAAGCAAACTACCGTGTTATCTATGGTGCTGGCACTGCAAATCAGTTCTCTGCTGACCAAGGGTACTCTGAACATCAACTTGGCACCACTGTTGATTTCACTACAAAAAAGATGCGCGATCTTGCCCAATCATTTGATCTCACTCCTGAATATACATGGCTTACCGAAAACGCTCACCGGTATGGATTTGTCCTCTCGTACCCAAAAGGAAATAAATATTATATCTATGAGCCATGGCACTGGCGATTTGTCGGAGTAGAACTTGCAACCATGCTCTACGAAGAGAAAAAGACACTGTATAGTCTTGAACAACGCGATATCGATGCGTACCTCATCACTATTTTTGATTAGGTTTGGTATAGTAATGCAATGAATGGAAGCTTGGAAACATTTATTCAAGGTCTTGGAGGGCTTTCTTATTTAGGAGTATTTGCAATTTCACTTGTTGCGAATATTCTTTTTATCGTTCCTGAAGAAGTGGTGCTTCTTGGGCTCGGATATGGTGCACGAGCTGGTGGTGTCGATATATTCCTCGTTATTCCACTTGTAATTCTTGGACTCCTTACCAGTGATATTGTTCTGTATAGTCTCTCTCGTGGAAACAGTAGAACTATTCACCTACTCTATGATCGTATTTTTTCAAAACGAATTGCTTTTTTTTCAAAGAAACTCTCAGGTGATGAAGCGTGGATGGAGCGCAATGTAGAAAAAGTTATTTTTTATTCTCGATTTCTCATGCAGTTACGCTTCCTTGGTCCCTTTATGGCAGGAAAATATAAAAAAAGCCCCCGAGTATTTCTCACCTATGAGCTTGGGGCACTTGTTTTGTATGTCCCCCTCCTCTTATGGACAGGATGGTACTTTAGAAGCAGAATCGAACACATTATCAATAGTATAGACATTGCTCACAACATCGTACTCATTGTGGTGGTCACACTACTCTTTTTGCCTATACTACAATCACTGTTTCGCTCTGCAATGCGTCGCCTTTTCCAATCATGAATACCCATCCTCGTATCCGTTCTCTTCTTAGTAGTACGGAACAGAAACTTTTCGACAAACTCAATTCACCCACGCGTATTCAAGATTTTTTAAATGCAATACAAACAAATTTTGAAACAACAGGAGAAACCTGTCTTTCTCCCCGAGAAGTACTTAAGCAAAAAAGAGCACATTGTTTAGAGGGTGCACTCTTTGCCGGGAGTGTACTCTGGTATCATGGAAAAAACCCTTTACTTCTTGATCTTAAGGCGTCAGGAGATGATTATGATCATGTCATTGCTCTTTTTAAAGAGCATGGACACTGGGGAGCTATTTCAAAAACAAACCACGCGGTACTTCGCTACCGTGAACCAGTGTATAAAACGACACGAGAATTAGCCCTTTCTTACTTTCATGAGTATTTCAATGACAAAGGAGTAAAAACACTTAGAAGTTTTTCGAAACCATTTTCTCTTAAAAAATTTGGGTACCGGTGGATTACCTCAAATGAAAATTTGTGGGACATTGGCGCCGCACTTGATGATGCGCCTCATATGGCAATTGTCCCTAAAAAACATATACGACATCTACGAAAAGCCGATGTTCTTGAAATAAAAGCAGGGAAATTAACTCAACATAATCAAAATGACCATAAAAAGGTTTAGTGGTATCATAGTCTTATATGAAGAAAATTCACCGATTCCTTACTCCTGCCATCCCAGCATCTGAAACATTTTCTATTACTGACGAACGTATCGTTCATCAAATAGGTGAAGTGCTCGCGATGAAGCCCCAAGAAGAGATTATTCTCTTCACTGATGGAGGAGATGACGAAGTTGTTGTTATTACCACTGTTGAAAAAGGTTCAATTACCGTAAAAAAGAGTCGCACCATCAACGTTCGTACCAATTCTGCGTGCTGGCTCGTTGCTGCAGTAGGAATCCCAAAAGGATCAACATTTGAAACAATTGTGCAAAAACTCACTGAGGTAGGAGTCAGTCATATAGTTCCAATTGTATCAACAAGAACCGTAAAAGAAGGGGTGCGTATTGATCGTTTGCAAACTATCAGCGATGAAGCGCTCGAACAATGTGGGGGTAATAAACGTGTGGTGATTCATGAGCCTATCTCTCTTGCAGATTGCTTAAAACAATTTCATTACACATCGCTTGTGTTTAGCCCAGAAGGAGAATTATTAAGCAGTGCAAAAAAAGATAAATCACTTGTTATGTATATCGGACCAGAAGGTGGCTGGGATACTGAAGATTGGAAACTATTTCAAGAAGCGGGAGCAACAACCGCAAGCCTTGGACAACGGGTACTTCGAACAGAGACTGCTGCTATTGTAGGAGCCTACCAGCTCTTATGGGGGCTCTACTAATACTGCAAACAATATTTCTCGGTATCATCGAGGGATTAACTGAATTTATCCCTGTTTCCTCAACTGCACATTTATTACTTGCAGGTGCGCTTATCGGCATTGAAAAAGGCCCCTTCCTGGAAACACTTGCTATTGCGATTCAAAGTGGGGCGATCCTTGCTGTGGTTTGGTATTTTTGGAGCACTATCTGGAACCACAGATCACTTTTTTGGAAAGTTGCTATCGGATTTATCCCCACAGCAGTTGCAGGAATACTTCTCTACCCTATTATTTCAAATCTTTTTTCTTCGCATCTTATCATCGCAGGTGCGCTTATTGTGGGAGGAATACTCCTTGTCATTATTCGTCCAGTTGATACTGAGAGTTCACTCTCATCACTCTCCTACAAAGAGGCATTTTTAATTGGGCTATTACAGATAGCAAGTTTTATTCCTGGAGTATCTCGTGCCGGGGCAACACTTATCGGAGGAACCTTTTTAAAAATACCTCGAAACATCATTGTTCCCTTCTCCTTTCTTCTCGCAATTCCCACCATCGTTGGAGCAAGTGTTGTTGCACTAAGGCATACACCCTCACTCACTCAAGCACAGTGGTTTTTGATTGGTATTGGAACGGTGGTTGCATGTATCACCGCAGTACTCTCTGTCCGATTTTTCATCACACTACTTACAAAAAAACCACTTGCGTGGTTTGGGTGGTACCGAATCGCCATCGGGCTCATCGTACTTTTATTTTTTGTATAAAAAAGCCCCTCTTTCACAGAGGGGCTTCACAGAGTACGGCTGAGTTTTTACTGTTTGTTCTTGTACAGATTGTCCATTGGACCACCTGTGGTTATTT
>CAZSQH010000019.1:0-11282 GCA_964608655.1 uncultured Candidatus Saccharibacteria bacterium
GTTTGATAAATGGCACGCACACAGATGGAGAAGGATTTTTTATGGGAAGCAGAACATCAAGTACGAGTCACAATCTTTACAAAGACGGGGTATCAATGGGCTCAAATAATACGGCCAATAGTGGATCTCTTCCAACACATGAAATTTATTTAGCAGGTTTGAATTTAAATGGAGGTCTCTATGGACCGTCAGACAAGAAAGTTGCTTTTGCAACAATAGGCGATGGTATAAATTCAACGCTTGCACAAAGAATGTATCTTGATATTGAAAAATTCAGAGATGCTGTGGATCGTAATGATGCAGATTCTTCAATCACCGGTCCTGTAATCAGTATTGCAGGCACAGGTACCCCTTGGAATAATACAGGAAATGTTATTGCTGGAAACTCAACCATTAAGATTACCGACACAGGAGCAGGGACAAAAACATTTGCAGGTGGTGGGGATACATACAACAACCTCTGGTTTACAGGGGGTGCTGGTGGTGGAGGATATATCGTTTCTGGAAATAACACCTTCAACGATTTTAAAGACGATGGAACAGTGACTCACTCATTGGCATTTACCAGTGACTCAACGCAAACCATGAAAACATTCTCAGTGAGTGGAGCAAACGCAAGCAATCGTATCACCATCACTAGTACCGGTGCGAATAATCACAATCTTATAAAAACAGGAACAAGGGATATCGAATCAGATTTCTTGGTTATTGAAAAATCGGTAGCACTACCTTCAGGAGACTGGTATGCAGGCACAAGCAGTGTGAATAACAACTCTGCAGGAAGTGGTTGGAGATTTAACACTCCCGGAGGTGCACGAAAGGGTGGCGGTGGATCTGCGGGGGGTGAAAGTTCTGGTGGTGGCCAAGTAGATACTGGAGGAGCAGGAACGTGTAGTGATGGTATCCAAAATGGAAACGAAACCGGTATTGATACCGGAGGACGATGTGCAACCGGCGGAGGCGGTGGTGGTGCAGGAGGAGAAGGTTCTGGTGGAGGTCAAGGCCAGACTGGCGGTGAAGGAACTTGTAGTGATGGCATCCAAAATGGAAATGAAACCGGTATTGATACTGGTGGACGATGTGCAACCGGCGGAGGCGGTGGTGATGTGGGATCTATTACAAAACCAAGTCATTTTGCCTCTGCATATGCTCCATTTTCTCAGGTATATGCTGTTGCATTTGCATTTAAACTCTTTTCTTGGATACTCTAAAATCTAGAGTACTCTCATGCTATACTCACTCCTATGAAGTATATGAGACTTATATTTTCGAGCCCACTCCTTATGATCATCCTTGTTGTTATCATTGGACTTGGAGTGACGAGTGTTTATTTTTATAAAAAATCAAAAAATCCTGTTTTGAATCAGGAGCAAGCAACTATTATTGAAACAAACGCTCTTGTAAAAGAGATTGGAAAACTCATGTTACTTCCTGAAGGAGAGACACCAACCGTTGCTGTTGTTTCTGATGAAGCTACGGTTCGAAAGACAAATGAATTTTTTGTACATGCAAAAAATGGGTACAAGATACTCATTTACACAAATGCAAAAAAGGCAATCCTTTATGACCCTATAGAAAAGAAAATTATAAATGCAGGACCGATTAGTATTGGGAGCGCTTCTCCAACGTCACCAATCGAGACCGAGTAGTTAAGGTGTATGGTAGAGTAGATATACTATGAAAAATATTTTTGTTATTCTCGCGTTGTTAGGATTTGTGGCACTTCTTGTGGTGTATCGTGCACCAGATGAAGAAACAGTTACTATTGCCCCACTCAATGAATCATTGGACACTACGCAAGAAAAAGAAGTTTCTCAAACAGAAAGTGTAAAAGAAGATTATAAGGCACCTAAGAAAACAATAGATGGTATGACTATAGAAGTACTTACTGAAGGTACAGGAACAGAAATAAAAAATGGACAAACAGCGATCGTTGATTATACAGGGAGATTGCTCGATGGGACGGTATTTGATTCGAGTATTCCTCGTGGACAACCATTTGAATTCCCACTTGGTGCAGGAATGGTCATAGATGGCTGGGAAAAAGGAGTCCTTGGGATGAAGATAGGCGAGACTCGAAAACTCACTATTCCTCCAGAACTTGCGTATGGCGAACGAGGTGCAGGTGCAGTTATTCCACCAAACGCAACGCTTATATTTGAAGTAACACTGCGAGCAATCAAATAATCATGGAAAAAGTACGGACACTGTTGCGCAACACAACGTTTTGGTGGAAACGACAACGAACCTTGGTGAAAGCGGGGATACTTGCGGGTGTGGTTGTTGTTTTTTTTATAGCAAAAGGAGCGGCGCCAGAGGAGCTCATTATTGAGGATGTGGTGCGTCAAGATCTTTCTAGAACAGTTTCTGCAACAGGAACGGTTGTAAGCACCATTGATTTATCTCTCTCGTTTCAACAGAGCAACCTTGTAAAATCGGTGGATGTTGTAGTTGGTCAATCTGTGAAGAAGGGTCAGATTCTTGCAACACTTTCAAACGCCAGTGAAGCAGCTGCGGTGCAATCTGCTCGAGGAACTTTTCTCGCCGCACAAGCGCGATACAACAAAGTACTTGAAGGTGAATCAAGCGAAACTGTTCGTTCAGCAGAAATCGCGGTAGAGAGCGCGCGTCGCAAACTGTACTCTGATGGACTTGTCGCTGAAGAGCGATCACAAGAACAACTTTCAACACCGCCCACTATTTCTGGTAGCTACAACGGTTCGCAACCAGGAGAATACAGAATCTCGTTTGATAGCATTACTAAAAGCGATTTTAGATTTACGGGACTTGAAAAAGGAAAAGGAGATGTTGATGACAGTGAGGAACCACTCGGCACTAGAGGGCTTCTTATTCGTTTTCCAGCAGGAGATTATTCGTCAGGAGATGAGTGGATAGTTCGAATCCCAAATACTGGAGGTGTAAACTATGTTTCAAATCTTAATGCATACGATACTGCTCTTGCAGAACTTTCTATTAAAAAAGCAGCAGCACGATCAGTTGATGTTGATGCTGCACGTGCAGAAATGATATCTGCAGAAGGATCTCTTGCGCGGGCACTTGCTGATTTTGAAAAAACAGTCATTCGAGCACCTGCTAATGGAACAATCACAAAAGTTGATTTGAAGCTTGGAGAACTTGCAGAAACATTTGAACCAGTGATTACACTGCAAGATGTTACCAACCTCTATATAGAAGCAAATGTAAATGAGAGCAATATTTCTAATATTGCACTTAACCAACCAGTGACTATCACTTACGATGCGCTTGGAAAAGACAAACTGTTTTCATCCGCGGTAAACTCTGTTGATCTCGGAGCAACAATTGTCGATGGGATTGTGAATTACAAAGTGAAAACACTGGTTCCTGACGTCACTACTATTCGTTCAGGTATGACTGCAAATATTTCAATTCAGACCGCGTTTGTACCTCAAGTAATTGTTGTTCCTGAACGAGTGATTTATAACGAAAAAGAACAAACAACTGTTGATGTGCTCATTGATGAAAAGAGGGGAAAAAAAGAAAAACGTATAGTTACCACAGGACTTCGGGGTGATGGAGGATTGGTCGAAATCACTTCTGGATTATCTGAAGGAGAACGTGTCGTGTTTACTGCTCGATAACGTTTAGGTAGAACATTATGTCAGGAAGAATCGATCAGTTTAAAGTAGATCTCCGAGTCGGAGCATTTTTAGCAAGGCGAGATATAAAACGTGCAAACAAGTGGACAACAGCGCTCATTGTTTTTGTAATGACACTTACGTTTCTTAACTTAGTGGTGGTAAGTGGTATTTTAGTGGGACTAATCCAAGGGTCTGTCGAAGCTGACAAACGGTATTCTTCAGGAGATATTCTCATCACCCCATTTCTTAATAAGGCCTATATTGATCGAACTCCTGATGTCGTTTCAGCAGTAAAGACACTTCCTGATTTTGAGGCTGTCGCCGTTCGTTATACAGGAAGTGCTCGAGTGGAGTCGAACTATCGAACAACTATTAAACCAGGGGAACTTCGAGATGGTGCAGGAGCGACACTGCTTGGGATTGACCCAGAAAATGAAGAATCATTTTCTGGAATATCAAAGTTTGTTATTGAAGGATCATTTATTACCCCCACAGATACAGACAGTATTGTGATAGGAAAAAATCTTCTCTATAAATATACTCCGATTGAAGCACCAGGATTTCAAACACTCAAAGATGTTACAGTTGGATCCCGTATAAAAATCACAGTTGGAGGAATTTCAAAAGAATATTTTCTAAAGGGCATTATATCGAGTAAGGTGGATGCGTTTGATACATCGGTAACCATGGTTGATTCTGAAGCGCGTAAACTCATTGGTCGTACTGATGTGAATGCAAACCAGGTTGCGGTGATTCTTTCAGAAGGAGCAGATCCTCTTGTTGCAAAGGCGCAGCTAGTAGCTACTGGTATCGGGGAATATGGTCGTGTACAGACACATGATGAAGCGCTTCCAAAGTTTCTCAAAGATATTCAAAATACATTTGCTATCTTAGGGAATGCAATCAGCGCTATTGGACTTGTGGTTGCTTCTATCACGATATTTATCGTTATTTTTGTAAACGCTATTACTCGGCGGCGATTTATAGGTATTTTAAAAGGCATCGGGATTACTCCTCGTGCGATTACCATATCGTACATACTCCAATCCATTTTCTATGCAGTTGCGGGGGCATTTGTTGGGATAATCATTGTGTTTGGACTTTTGAAGCCATTTTTTGATGCAAACCCTATTGATTTTCCATTTTCTGACGGTATTTTAGTAGCAACTGTAGGAGGGACGTTTGGAAGAGCGCTTATACTATTAGTAGCGACTATTATTGCGGGATATATACCAGCTCGAATTGTTATCAAAAAGAATACATTAGATGCTATCCTTGGCCGATAGCACCCGCCAAAACTTTTAAAATATGCTTCAAGTAAAAAATCTTTTCAAAACATTTAAAAGCGGTGACAGCACCATTCATGCGGTAGATGGAGTATCGTTTGTTGTTCCTGCTGGCCAATTTGTTTCAGTGACAGGGAAATCTGGTTCTGGAAAGTCTACAATGCTTTACCAACTCGGACTTCTCGACCACCCAACAAGCGGGGAGATAATTATTGACGGTGTGAATGTTGCTGCACTTGATAGCAATAATCGTACCCGAATTAGATTGCATGATCTCGGGTATATTTTCCAAGATTACGCCATACTACCAACACTGACCGCGATTGAAAATGTAATGGTACCTCTTTTGATGCAAGGAATACCTAGCAATGAAGCGAGAGAAAAAGCACGGTACGCGCTTCAGCGGGTTGGGCTTGCTGATCGATTAGATTATTTACCTAGCCAACTTTCGGGAGGGCAACAACAGCGTGTCGCAATTGCGCGAGCGATAGGGCATAATCCCAAAATTATTTTTGCTGACGAGCCGACCGCAAATCTTGATTCTGAAACGTCACAATCGGTGTTACAAGCATTTCTTGAACTCAATGCTGATGGGCAAACTATCATTATGGTGACACACGAACCAGAGTACGCTGCGTTGACTGATCGCATTATCACCCTTGCTGACGGAAAGCTTGTTTCCGATACAAACCTTAAAAAATAAGGGTTTTTTGACTTTGCTATACTGATAGGATGAATGAATTTATACAAAAAGAATTTGGAATTATTAAATTAGTAGCACTGCTTTTAGCATTGTTTCTTCTTGTCGCAACACTAGGGAAACTCAAAGAATATCGTTTTATTGGAAGCGGTCTTCCAGCAAACAACACTATTACGGTAACAGGAGAAGGAAAAATAGAGCGTGCACCTGATACCGCAAAAGTGTCATTTTCCATTCGCAATGAAGCAAAAGATCTCAAAACCGCTCAAGATACAGTCAGCACAAAAGTAGATGCGGTCACTGAAGCACTTAAAGGGCTCGGTGTTGAAGAGAAATATATCAAGACTGAAAGCTACAACTCATATCCACAGTACAATTATGATCAAGTAGCATGTTATGGCATCAACTGTCCTCGTCCAGGAACTCCAACCATTCGTGGGTATGAGGTGGCACACTCTATTACTGTTGCTATAAAAGATCTCGAAAAGGTAAATGACATACTTGGCGCACTTGGAACTGCGGGAGTAAGTGATATGAGTGGTCCAAATTTTGGATTTGAAGATGATGCTGTAATTGCACAAGAAGCTCGAACACTTGCGATTGCTGATGCAAAAAAAGATGCGAAGTTGCTCGCAAAATCACTTGGAGTAAAGTTGGTTCGCATTGTTTCCTTTAACGAAGGGGGAAATTATCCACCAATGTACGCTCGAGCAGAAATGGCAGGATCAGCAGATGCGATGATGAAAAACGAAGTAACACTTCCTGTGGGAGATCAAAAAATACAATCAACAGTGACCATCGTATACGAAATCAGATAGAGATTTCAAACGAATTGACTAAAAATCGCTCCTGGGGTATGATGTTTCCTATCAGCCCTCCGGGGCGGTTTTTAATATGAAGAACATTATTTCATTTTTCAAAAAGACATATGCCGAGATGAAGGAGGTCAATTGGCCAAGCCGTCGTCGTGCAGTGGTGTATGCGCTTATTGTTATTATTTTTTCAGTTGCACTGGGATACCTTCTCGGAGCATTTGATTCGTTGTTTAAGCTTATTCTTGAGCAAACACTCTACTAAATTTAAATTCTATGTCTAAACAAGAACACACAGGAGAACGACATTGGTACGCAATCCATACATATTCAGGATATGAGAATGCAGTGCTCCGTAATCTTCGCCAACGTATCGATAGTCTTGGAATGCAAGACAAGATTTTTAACGTGGTAGTACCTACTGAGAAAAAAATAAAAATTAAAGGAGGAAAACGAGTAGAAGTTGAAGAAAAGGTGTACCCAGGGTATGTGCTTGTTGATATGATTGTAACTGACGATTCATGGTTTGTTGTTCGAAACACTCCTCGAGTGACTGGATTTGTCGGTGCTGGCGTTACTCCTGTGCCACTTACTCAAAAAGAAATTGACTACCTGCTTGGAAAAATGGATGAAGATAGCGCAGCAAAACATACTATTGATCTTGAGGTAGGAGAAACCATTATTATCAACGATGGGCCGTTTAAAGATTCTGAAGGGCGAGTGAGTGATGTTGATGCAGAGCGAGGAAAAGTAAAAGTGATGGTGTCATTGTTTGGAAGAGAAACACCAGTTGAGCTCGATTTTCTCCAAGTGAAAAAATTATAAAAAAATCTCCTTGCAAAAGCAGGGAGATTTTTTTATAGTGTGAAAAAAAGTTCTCATGAAAACCAATACCATTCCAACGGGATCCAAATTTTCCATTGACTTAGCATACTCACCACTTCATTTTGTAATAGGTTTTATTACTAAACGAAATTTAAAAAAATCATTACAAAACAAACTTCACCCTTTTCCAGAAGCAATCATTTCTGATAAGTACGTTGCTCGAATAGGGAATAAAAAGGTTAAGTACCTTGTCGTATGTTTGTCTTCAGAGTTTTCTCTAAAAGAAAGTATTTATGAAAAATTTGGGACAATACGAAAAACTATTGTCAGTGTTGCGCCGAAGCACTACTATACGTTGCAACTTAACCAAGTGGTTACGCTTGAGGTAAAACGAGAGTATGAAACCCCTTTTACTTGTCCTGTGACAGGAGAAAAGCAAAAACTGTTCGATTATAAGATAGTCACTCTTTGAGAGTTTCTACTAGCCACCCGATTTTCCATCGGGTTTTTTTATACTGTACAAAATATCTTTTTCTGCTATAGTAGGTGCTGTTACGCTTTCAGAGAAATAAGGAGCCAGTAGTGGCGACTATAGTTCTCGAAACCCCGCCCTATGTATTACGTATATGTGATAAAAAAGGAAGGGGAGGCAGGATATTATACTGGCTTCACGAGCAATCTTCGAAACCGATTCTCGCAGCATAAGTCCAAGCAGAAATGTAAATTGATTTATTACGAAAGTTATTGCACCGAGGAGTTAGCTCGAGCCCGAGAAATCAAATTGAAACAATTTGGAGGAGCATGGCGCTCATTGAGAAAGAGAATCGGTTTATAAAAATAGGGCGGGGTAATGATTTTCAACATTCGCTTCGCTCATAAGAAAATCTATTATGGCAAAAAATATTACAAAAAAAATTAAATTGCGAGCACAAGGTGCTATGGCAACTCCTGCACCACCACTTGGTCCTGCGCTTGGTCAGGCCGGGGTAAACATTGGAGATTTCGTTCAGAAATTTAACGCAGCAACACAAGAGTTGAGAGGGGAAACGGTGGGGGTAAAGATTACCGTGTACGATGATCGTTCATATGATTTTCATGTGACGCAACCAACCATGACATCCCTTATTTTTAAGGCCGCAGGAATTGAGAAGGGTTCTGGAAAACCCCGCACTTCAAAAGCAGGAAAACTCACCCGTGATCAAGTTCGTCAGATCGCAGAGCGCAAGATGCCGGATCTCAATGCAAACGACATCGAAGGCGCGATGAAAATCGTCGAAGGCTCAGCTCGTTCAGCTGGAATCGATATTGTTGGGTAATTGTAAAATTAAAAAAGTCCCCGAAAGGGGGCTTTTTGCTTGAACTATTTTTTTCTATTGCGGTCTCGATCTTTATGCAGCTGCGGAAGCATCATTTCTGGTTTCCAGTTTTTCTTTATTTCTTCCAGGTTACTTCCTGCCTGATACTTACCAGTTTCACCATACCCTTTATCGAGAATCTCTCCGGTCGGATCAAATATCATTTGAGCATAACGATACCCAACGACAAGGGGGATTGCGTGGTATCTGGAGAAATTTGTTATCTCCATAGTCCAACGATTGATGTATCCGACATCACCCCAGCCAGCACATTTACATACACCAATAAAGCTTCTGCCGTGTGATGATCTCGTCTGCATTGAGGTGGTGATCTTGTTTATTCCACCAATGAACTCTTCTGTGTGTGCAAGGATTGTCTCTCCTGGTTCGATGATTATCACTAGGTTGTCACTTTGTATTCCTTCTTCTTGTTCAACAAAAAGATCTATTTGACCATCATGGTACAGTTCAGGGAGTGTTTCTCTTAATGTCTGTGCTTGAATTGGTTTTCCCCACACACGATGGGTGTCCCACTCTCTGTAGGGGTTGAACATGCGCAGGCGGGGGTGCTTTTCTTCGCCTGGTTTAAGTGGCTGTTCACGGTAATAAAATGCTCCTAGTCTCAAATCATAACTTGAGGTGCTGAGATCTTTTTCATCAAAAGGGTCGATGATTATGTTTCCGTTCTTGATTTCTTCAAGAACAAGCTTGTTTGAAAGGGCCATAACTAACGTTTTTTATTACTCTATTCTTTTTCTTGTAAGTGTCAATATTGATTGACTTTTGCACTAGAGACAGTAGGATGGAGAAAAATTGTATATGAAAAAACTAAATGTATACGTGGGATGTGCCCTAGCGTATTCTCCTGAAAGGTATAAAAAACAAATTTACAAGTTCAAAGATGAGCTCAAAAAGTATTCATGGATAAATCTATTTGAATTTTGTAAACCAGCGCCTGGAAAACGTCAGTCAACACTTCCTCCAGGGGTGATTTATGAAAACGATATTATCAAAGGAGTAGGGAAAGCCCACATTATTATTGGTGAGTTAAGTTATCCATCCTCAGGATTAGGAGCGGAGCTTGCGGTTGCAATGAGAGAACATAAGATTCGCACTGCGATGTTTGCGAAAAAAGGGCGAATTGTTTCTATGCTTTGGGTTGGAGCCCCAGATCATAATCGTCATGCTACGTTCACTTGGTATAAGAAATCGATTATGGAACATTTTGACGATATTATTGAAGAATTGAAAATGATTCATCTGTCGATTCAACCAAAAAAGAAAACAAGAAGAAAGTAAAAAGAAAAAAGCCCTCTCCTGAGGGCTTTATTTTATTGTTCTGATATTCTTTTGTCTCCAACGAACAAATCTTGACTTGCTCGTTTGATATCAAAATCATCCAAACTTTCTTCTGCGTATATTTTTACCCATTCTGGTAGTGATGCTTTCAGGGCATGGTACCACTGCAGAGCAACACGGCGTGCTGTCGGGTGCACCGTTGTTGGGGTTCGAAGTTCAATAATGTAAATCATATCCGCTAGTGGAACAGTGAATACATCAGACACTTTGTATCCCATGGCAATGTAGTACTGCTTCACCATAGCTTCACAGTCCAGTTGATCGATTGCTTCCTTCTGTTTTTCCAATAGTTCTTCGGCTTCTTTCTTTATGTCTTCAGGAAGCTGGTCAAGGTACCACTGTTCAAAACCAAGCTTCATCGTCAGAAGGGGGACTCTTTGTAGAGCACTCCTTTGACGTTGCAGGTCACGGTGTGATCTAAAATCAATGAGAAAGTGAACTCGGTAACTTCCGGCCTCATTGACGATTTTAGGAAGTTCGGTTTTTTCAGGGCGAAATTCAAGCAGCTCTCTGTAGTCGTTACTGATGAGCTTATTATCTTGAAAGTTTTTTAAAAAAGAAAAACCGCTTTTTTGAAGATTGAGTGCATCTCCCATACCAACTTTTGATTCCACGTAAGCAAACTTTCTTTCATAGTTTTCACGGTACTGTTCGGTTTTTTCATACACTTTCTTTTTAACGAAAGTGCTCGGATACCGTTCAACCAAAACATCAAGCATTGCATTTGCAAGCTCTTTTATTTCAGGGAGAGGGTGGTGCACCATGTAGGCGAGTTTGTCGTCCCATTGGCGAAGTTCCATGTGACAACTCACGTTTGTTTTTGCGCCTGCTGGAAGAAACGAACCGAGCACGTCGTATGCTCGTTTTTCGATCATGATGTTGTAACTTGCTTCATCTTCAGGTTTTTCTCCATCAGTTTTTATTGGACGGAGCGTTTTCAAATGGGCAATAGTAGGAGCAAGCGCTTTCTTGTAAAAAGCAAACCAGTTATCCATAATCGCATTTGATGTTGCTGTATTTAATGGATCAAAATATCCAAGCCTCGTTACATCAATATAACGAGTGCTGGTTTCTTGACCATTATAAGCCCACCAGTTTTGTACCTCTTTTGCAGCAAGCATACTGACATTGTCGGCTGCTCCACTCGCAGAACCACAATCGGCAATGCTTTTGTGTCCGTACTTGCTGTAGAACTTGGACATAAATTTTTCGAAACCTTCAGTCATAACAATCATGAGGTTTTTCCAAAATCCTCCCGCACTTCGTGAGTTGAGTGATTGGACCATAGCGCTTTCTTCTGGTTCAAGTTCGTCCCAGAAGGTAAG
>CAZSQH010000020.1:0-10710 GCA_964608655.1 uncultured Candidatus Saccharibacteria bacterium
GTATCAAGTGATCGTTCATCAATATCATCGTGCGCAAGTGTTTCCATGCACGAAAAGAGGTGCGCAAAGAGTTCTGGGTGTGCTGACTCCCCCTGACAAAACCGATCAACCGCAGCAAGTGCTCGAACATAGGGACGTCCAAACCCTTTTTGTTTTTTCCATCAAAAGGGTTATGTATAACCGATACATTTATGAGACGCCAAACATCTCGTCCTTTTACTAGATCGGCGCTCACCAGTGCATACTCCGAAAGATGCATTTGTAATTTTGCACCCCCTTTTCGAACCCCTTGCACCACCGCAACAATAAGTCCAAATTCTTTAGTAAAAAGCCATACTCGAACATTTGCTTCTCCTGTTGGCTGTTTTTTTAAAATAAACGCGTCAGTGTGATGAATAACGTGCATGTACCCCTATTTTAACATTTATTTACCAGGTTCTTTAACAATTGAAATAGTAAGTGATTGTCCTCCTATGGTAACTTCATTACCTGAATTAGTAGCAAAGGATACCTTCTGTGCACCAACTGTGTTTTTGAATTCTTCCATATACTGAGCAATGAATCCTTCTGCATTGGGGGAAAGTGTGATGCTCACCACATCACTTGGTAGTAACTCTTTTTCTTTTCGTATATCTTGTACCGCGCGAACCAATTCACGATAATCACCTTCAGCTTTAAGCTCAGGGGTAATGGTTTCATTAAATCCAGCCGACTCACCATTTATAACCTCTTTAACATTTAGTTCCTCTTTAATTAATTCAAGATAGTTATTCTCGAGGTTAAGATTTTTTATTCTAATAGCTTGTAGTGGTTGTCTCACGGGAATGTTTATTCTTTTTCTTTCAGCGTTTCCATAACTAGCTACATTTCTAACAGTCTCCATTTTGTTCAGAACCTCCTGAGGTATATCATTTACCTTTGGCCACTTTGAAAGATGTACACTTTCTTCATCTGATTCATTCTTTAGTGTTTGCCACAATTCTTCTGCAGTAAATGGTGCAAATGGTGCCATCACTTGTGCCAATGTCTTGAGCACATAGTAAAGCGTTTGTCGTGCTTCAGTGCTCCCCTCTTTTATTCGCTCACGACTTCTCCTGAGGTACCATGTTGAAAGATCGTCTGCAAAGTCACGAATAGCACGTGTTGGTTTGAATAAATCAAATGCATTAAGACTCTCTGTGGTGACTGCAATAAGCTCTTGCAATCGAGCATACATCCACTGATCAAGTACATGAGAAGATACTCTATATGCTCCCTCAAGAGATCTATCGCGGTAGAGCTCATAAAAAGAAGCAACATTACCAATGAGATTAAATACTTTGTTGTTAATCTCAACGATGCTCTTCTCGTCATAGTTCTTTCCTTCACCTGGAGCATTCACGCTGTACATCCAGAAACGCACCGCATCAACACCAAATTTATCCATTTGATCGAATGGTTCGATCACGTTTCCGATGGACTTAGACATTTTCTTTCCGTCTTTATCAAGCAAGTGCCCGAGACAAATCACATTTTTATATGGTGTCCCTCGATCCATGAGTACCCCTACGGCAAGGAGTGTATAAAACCAGCCACGAGTCTGATCTATTGCCTCTGAAATAAAATCTGCTGGATACGCGAGCTTGTCTCTTTTTCCAAACAGGCCGTGCTTTTGAAATGCAAATGGGTAGTGATCTTGTGCAAACGGCATCGCCCCTGAATCAAACCATACATCCATTACTTCTTTCACGCGGCGGTACTCTTTGCCGTCTTTTACCAACACCACATCATCGATATAAGGACGATGAAGATCGACTTCAAACAAATCATTGTGTGGGAGCGGAACAAATGCAATCTCTCTCATTTCTGCATTTTCAAAATTACGATATTCACGAGTAGTTTCAAATAAGGTGTCGTATGCAAACCCTCGCGCAACAAGTTCCATCGCTCGCGCTGACCCTCCGTGTGTAACAACAAGAATATTTTTCCCTTGGTATGTTGATTCGAGGTCATAGAGAAATGCTCCCGTACGAGTAAACACATCTGCATATGACTCTCCATCATCAAGCTTAAATCGGTAACGATCGTCTGCGCCAGCACGGAGATCAAAATATTCCTGCATTGGTTTTCCGTTTTGTGATGTGCCAACATTCCACTCACCAATTCGAGCATCAGTGCTAATGGTCTTTGGATCAATACCAAGCTCTTCTGCAATAATACGAGCTGTTTCCTGTCCACGAGTAAATGGTGATGCGATGATTACATCAACCTTGCCTTTCAATTTTTTTGCAACATCTCGAACCTGCGCTTCACCTTTCTCTGTGAGCATATCGTTTACTCCGGGTGTACAGCTCCATGTTTCAGTAAGGTTGTGCTCTGCTTCTCCATGACGAAGTGCGATATAGCGATTCCCCGAACGCTTTACATGGTTGCGAATCATCTCTATCGAATCAACAATTATTTTTTCTTTATCATCGTGTACCCACACAGGAAGTGGGGTTCCCCAGTAGCGCTCGCGAGAAATTGCCCAATCTTTTACCTCTCTTAGCCATTCACCAAAACGCCCTTCTTGTATATGCGATGGTTCCCAGTTGATTTTTTTGTTTTCTTTGATGAGATTATCGCGAAGTTTTGACATTGCGATATACCACGAATCACGTGCGTAGTATATAAGCGGTGTTTTACATCGCCAACAGTGAGGATATGCGTGTTCATATTTTTCTTTTTTAAAAAGAAGTCCTCTGTGTGCAAGGTCTTTGATAATGTCGATCGCGACTTCTTCATCCTTCACAAAACGTCCAGAGAGAAAATCCATCTCTTGCAAAAAATGTCCCGAATCATCTACCGTATGAAGCTTTGGAAGACCTACCTTTGTTCCAAGTTCAAAGTCGTCCTGTCCATACATCACCGCTGTATGAACAATACCCGTTCCATCGGTCGTGGTGACAAAATATGCTGGATGTACTTTGAATGTTTTGCTTGTATCTTCTCCTTTCTTTTCAAGTTGATTTTTTAAATAAGGATACAGTGGTTCATATTCAATACCGACTAAATTACTCCCTTTACATCTATCAACTATTTCAAACGCTCCATCAATAAGAGAAAGTCTTTCTTCTGCGAGAAGCACTGTTTCAGTTTCTTTTTTTACGAAAACATACTCAATGTCACTTCCTACCGCAAGAGCAACATTGCCAGGCAGTGTCCAAGGTGTCGTTGTCCATGCAAGTAAATAGGTATTTTCTTTTCCTACAACCTTAAACTTGGCATACACCGAAAGGTCTTTTACATCTTGATACCCTTGCGCAAGTTCATGCGAAGAAAGTCCTGTCCCGCAACGAGGACACCAGGGTACCACTTTATAATCTTTGTAGAGCAATCCTTTCTCATCTACTTTTGCAACAATATTCCAGAGCGACTCCATGTACGTTGCATCGTAGGTGTGATACGCATCATTAAAATCTACCCAGTACCCAATACGCTCAGTAAATGTTTTCCATACATCAATGTACTCGTGCACACTTTCTTTACATTTTTTATTAAACAAATCGATACCATACTGTTCAATATCTTTTTTAGAAGCAAGTCCAAGCGCTTTTTCCATTTGAAGCTCAACAGGAAGTCCATGCGTATCCCATCCTGCTTTTCTACGCACGTGGTAGCCCTGCATTGTCTTGTATCGAGGAATTGCATCTTTAAATACACGCGCCTCAAGATGATGTAGTGCAGGTTTTGCATTTGCGGTTGGTGGTCCTTCATAAAAAATAAATTCTTTTCCACCACTTGTTTGTTCAGTCGATTTTTTAAAAATATCATTCTCTTTCCAAAATGACAAAACTGCCTCTTCTCGAAGCGCTCGTTCACTTTTTTGTTGTTGCTCTTTTTCTTGCATAAAAAAACTCGCCCGCGCACGACAGTATATCTGCCATGCAAGGACGAGTGTTCTCGTGGTACCACCTTGCTTACTTCTTAGTTACTGCGATAACGGGCATACCCGCTGAGTTCTACTTCCTAATAAAAGGATTCTTCTCAGTGCTCAGGAGTGATAGCTCCTTCATTGCCTATCCTTTCATTGTAGCACATTTTTACTCTATTTACTAGTGAATATCGAGCTTTGCATGGTCAGCTTCTACCATTGCAATTAGTTTTTCTACAAGCCGTTTCGGATCACTATCGTATATGATTCGATCTGCGGGACGATTTCCTTTTTCAACCATATCTTTGATTTGTTCTGCCATCGTCCATGGACCCTCAAGGACTCCTATTGGCTTCCCATCCTCATACGCAATTGTAAACTCGTGAATAGTGCCAATGCGACCGCACCCAACAAGCAATGCGTCACAACTTCGTGTAAAAAGAAGATCCCGACCAGGAAATCCAAATCCTGTATAAATAATAAGATCAGTATAATCAAGCGGAAGTCGATAGGTCTCTATGTGCTCTTTTGCACTTGATGCGGGGGAAAGCCCAATCACTACTCCACGAGCTTCTTTTGCTCCCATAGAAGCCCATAAAGGAAACCCCGTAGTTGCTCCAGTAATGAGAATCCCCCCTTGTTTTACCACTTCTGCGCCAAGTGCCTTTGCTTTATCAAGCGCATCGAGCCCACAGTGCCCCGTTTCCGCTGCACCAGAAATGCCTATTTTTATTTTTACATGTGTATGTTTATCACCATTACCAATTGGTCCGTTGTAACAGATAAATTTATTGTTTGTTGTTTGTGATTCAGACATTATGTGATAAAAAATTTAATTGCAGTCCAATTCTACCACATCTCCTTCTTGTGGTGCTGTTGCATACACACCAAGGTAATCACGAAGACGTTGTGCAAGAAATAATGAGGACTTTGGTTCTCCCATCGCAACAAATACATGCTTCACACTATCGGCAACTTGTTCAACAAATTCAATAAGGTGATCTGAATCCTTGTGTCCTGAATATCCATCAATAAATACAACGTTTGCTTTTACTGGAATCTGCTGACCGTTGATACGCACTTCATGTGCACCATCTTGTATGAGACGTCCCATGGTTCCTTGAGATTGATATCCAGTGAGAAGCACGGTGTTGTGAGCATGAGGAAGGTAGTGTGCTTCATGGTGGAGAATTCTTCCTCCGTTTGACATACCACTCCCTGCAATAATGATCTTTGGATTTGGAGCGTTGATAATATCTTTTGATTCTTCAGTAAGCAATGTTGATTTCAGTCCTGGAAAGGTGAAAATATCTCCTCCTGATTTTATGAGGTTTTGTGCAAACGTATTGAAATATCGAGAATACTGTCGATACACTTTGGTCAGTCGAATTCCAAGCGGTGAATCAAAAAAAATAGGCATCTGAGGAACGCGATCATTTTCTACAAGCTGATCAATTTCAAAAAGAAGCTCTTGACTTCGTTCAAGTGAAAAGGTTGGAATGACTAATGTTCCTTTTTTCTTGAAATTATCTTCGATGACTGCTTCGAGTTTTGTCCGACGCTCTGAACGATCAATATGATTTCGATCTCCATAAACACTCTCCATTAATAAATAGTCGACATCTTTAACTGGTTCAGTATCGGGAAGAAGTGGAGATGGTGAATTACCAAGATCACCTGAGAAAAGAATTTTTTTGCCGTTGTACATGAGCTCAAGCATCCCAGAGCCAAGGATATGCCCCGCATCAAGATAGCGAAATGAAAAAGGACCGATATCGAGGACTTGGTGGTAATCTATAGTTTTCCACTGTTTAAATACTTTTTCAAGAACCGCTGGACCATACACTTCTCCTAAAAGAGCGTTGTCACTGTGCGAGAGAATATTTGCAGTGTCATCGAGCATCAGCTCTGCAATATCTTTTGTTGGAATTGTTGAATATATGGTTCCAGAAAACCCATCGTATACAAGCTTTGGGATACGCCCAACGTGATCGATGTGTGAATGTGTTATAAAAAGAATATCGACTGTTTTGGGATCGTACGGAAAGGGTTCCCAGTTTTTATCATCAGCAAGCTTTGTGCCCTGAGAAAGACCACAATCAATTAGAAATTTTTTTCCTTCTCCTTCTAAAAGAAAATTTGCCCCCGTCACAGAGCCTGTTCCGCCTGCAAAGGTAAGTTTCAGTATTTTTTCATGCGCCATTAGTCTTATTGTAACGTTTCTTTCTTGATTCGACAAAAAAAAGTACCTTATAGATTACAAAAGCCCCTACCATATCAACAAGAATATCTTCGATGGTATCTTTAGCCGTAATGAGCTCTGCTCCAACAATAGTTTGAGTGCCAAATTCGTACACTTCCCAAAGGAGTGCAATACTAGCTGTTCCAATAAAAACTTTTTTAGGAAATACAGAGAGAGTTTTTTCTTTATAGAGGTAGGTAAAGACGAATAAAAACGCAAACACCCCTCCTAAAAAATGCATCAGTACATCAAAACGTGTATATACTTCGTACCATGCAAAATGATGAGCAAGTTGATTGATTGAAACTATCCCTATTCCAATAACAGCAGTGAGTTGCGCGCTTTGTTTTTTGTCCACTTGTCGCAGTATACCGTAAAATAAAACTCCCTCACTGTAATGAGGGGGTTTTATTACGGCTATTTATAAAATAGTAGCCTTAGCAAATGCTAAGTGGGTCACCTGAGCACAAGCGATGTCTCATAAAAAATTCAACAACACATGCACTACGCAGTATCCCATACAACTTACGTTCTAAGTACTATTTTAAAATAGCCGTATGTTCAGTATACGCATGCGTGTATCTGAAACAAGATAGACAGGAAAAAATAATGATGTGGAAGATGTTTTTTAAGCCTGATTACATCAAGTATTCAGAAAAAACGTACTCTAATCCAATTTTTTCGTACTCAAGTATCTCTTCTTCTTTGAAAAAACGTTTTATTTCTTTTACGGCATTTTCAACAGAATCAGATGCATGAACAACATTTGATTGAGTACTCATTGAATAGTCTCCTCGGATACTTCCTGCATCTGCTTCGTACCCTTTTGTAGGTCCTACAATCAAACGAATAGCATTAATCGCCCCTATTCCCGCAACTACCATAACAATCACTGGTGCTGACTTCATAAATTTCTTTGTGCCAGGGTAAAACGGCTTGTCTGTGAGATGAGCGTAGTGTTCATCAACAAGTGCGTCTGCAAGGTGCATCATTTTTAATGCTTGGATCTTGAGACCTTTTCGTTCAAATCGGGTGATAATCTCCCCCACAAGACTTCTCTGTATAGTGTCAGGTTTAATAATGATCAATGACCGTTCTTCTTTTTCGTGAATCATACCGGCACATCATATCTGGAAAACAAAAAACCCGCAAATTGCGGGTCTGTGATTACAGTGAATCAGTACCGTGTTCGATGGCATACCACTTAAGAAATTTCGTAAACTCTTTCATTTCATATCTTGTTCTTTGAAGAAATTGTTTCCTCAGCGTATCACCAAGGAGTTCTTGTGGTAGAGAGAGTATTCCTCGCACCCCAACATCACACACTGTCGCATATACACTCCAATGGTTCTTTAGTGCTTCTTGTGTATGAAGCGGGCTTTCAATCTCACCAATGCCATTGTTCATGGTTATGACTGAGAGTTCATACTCTTGATCATGAGCTGGAGCATATGGATGCATCGTAGTGGTAAAAAACATAGTGAGCTGTTCCAGCTTTCGAAGCATGTGAAATGGATTCTCAATATTAACCGTTTCGATTCTCGGTTTTTTCTCATCAAAATGAAAAACTGTTTTATGAATGAGGTTTATCTTTACATACGGCCAAAACAATCGAAATGTATTTACTTTTGCTTCTGGTCCAAGGTGGCCTTCGCAAGACTCTACTGTGCTAAATCCAAAATATTGAAGAAGAAATACTGCTTGCTTTATATTTTCATCAAGCGTTATCTTCCAGTCTTCTGTGTGTTGCTCTAGAATAGCAAGCACCATTTCCAATTTTGATTTTCTGTATGCTTTTTTAAGTTGATCCATCAAGTAACTGTTTTGATGGATACTACAATTTTTTATTTGAAAGTCAATTTTTAGTTTCCCTTCGCGATGCTCGGGATAAGTGTCTTCCCTTCTCTCGCGATGCTCGGGATAAGTGTCCTCCCTTCTCTCGCGATGCTCGAGATAAGTGTCCTCCCTTCTCTCGCGATGCTCGAGATAAGTGTCCGCTTGTGCTTTCAGCACAAGCTTCCCTTACATCTTTTCTGGGACTTCAATTCCGAGAAGCCAGAGACCATTTGTGATAGTTCTATCAACAGCTGAAACAACAGCAAGTCTGTGTTGTGTTCCTTCATTTGAAGGATCAATTATTTTTGTATTTCCGTACCACGTGTTAAATGTTTGCGCGAGTGTTAAAAGATATATCACTAGGTGGTGTGGTGCCCACTCTTCTATTGCACGCGTCACGCTTTCAGGAAACCGTGCAATCATTCGTTCAACATCGGTTACTGTTATTTCTTGTACCAACGGATGAATCCCTTGTTCTTGTGCTTTTGAAATAATAGAACGAGCACGCACCGCTGTGTATTGGAGATAGGGACCACTATCCCCTTCAAACGAGAGTGACGTATCAGGATCAAAGTTGATATTCTTCCCCGCCATTGTTCGAAGAATGACAAACTTGAGTGCCCCAATCGCAATCGCTTCTGCTGATGCTTCACTAACTTCTTTATTCTTTTCTCGAACCTCATCCGTAATCACTGAAAGAATATCTTCAGCAAGTGGCACTCCTCCAAGTCTCGATGACATTTTTTGACCTTTGAAGCTCATCCGTCCGTGAAATCTGTGGAGACTTCTTTCTTTCCATGCCTTGTTTATTTTTTCTCCCGCATCAAGAACAACTTGAAAATGTGAGACCTGCTGGCTATCAGTAATAAAGATTGATAAGTCTGGGTTGTATCGTGCAAATTTCAAATGAAGTAGGCCTAGGTCCTTTGCTTCGTACGTAGGATTCCCCTGACTATTGATAAATACAGCAGTGTGAAACTTTTTTGATTCCTCGGGAGTATAAATAATGGCACCTTCGCTTTCTTTAAATATAGTTGGTGTATGTTGTAACACAATTTCTTTTCCATCAACACCCGCTTCGCTCTCATAAATAAAATTTTTTTCAGGGATTTCTGATCCAAGTTTTTTCAAAATTGCATGAAAGTAAACAATATTCCAAGATTTGTAATTATTAAAAACTTCTAATTCAGGAGATTCTTTTTGTGCATATAAATTATTTGCAATTTCTTTAATTCTCTCTTGCGCGTCTGAATCTTCTTCATACCTTTTTACTCCTTCAGTGTATGCATCTCCAACAATTCCACCGATTAATGTATCTTCTCCTTGTGGAGGTGTGTGCAAGTGTTTTTCAAGAAGAATAAAGATTGCCTTAGCAACGCCAAGTGAAATATCTGAAGGAAAAGACATGGCTGTTACTTCAGCTCCTGAATACTTTGCGAGTCGCGCGATGGATTCGCCGATTGCGTTATTCATCACGTGACCAATATGAAATGGTTTAAATAAGTTTGGACTTGAGTGTTCAACAAGAATTTTCTTGCCTTTAAAGAGCTCGTTACTCCCCCATGTTTCTTCAGTTGCATTTTTTAAAACTTCTGAAAAATATTTTTGGGCAAGCGTAAGGTTAATAAATCCAGGACCTGCAATCTCTATCGAGGCAACATATTCTGGCTTATAAATATCAAGATAAGCTTTTATTACCATAGCTACTTCTTGAGGGTTTTTCCCAAGCTGTTTAGCAACAGTAAGTGCGACATTGGTCGCAAAATCTCCATGTGAAAGCTCAGTACTCTCCACAGAAAAAGCAACCTCGGAAACGCCCAATGTTTCAAAAATTGCCTTTTGAATAAGCTGTGTAAGCTCTGATTTCATGTTGTGATTCTACCATTCGAGCGCTGTATGGCAATGTTGCTTTGTTGGCATGAATTGATAGGATTGAGAAAACGATTTGTCATGAATCAAGAAAAATCAAATGCGCAATACGACAGAATTATTGTGCAGTGCAAAGAAGAGTTCATTGCAAAAAATAAAAAGTACGGAAACAGTCTCGACGTATATGACGCAAACGATGTTTTATCAAAAATTTTTATCAAACTTTACCGAATACGATCAATTCAAGAAACTGGGTGTTATAAGGTAGAGGGAGAATCAATAGAAAAAGAATTTTTGGGAATCATCAACTATTGTCTCTACGGTATCATCACAGCATCCCAGATTGTCAGCGATGTTCGTATTCTCTACGAAGGAGAAGATCTTTTTAAAGAATACGATAAATCAGTTGCGGTCACTCGTGGCTTATTCCAGAAGAAAAATCATGATTACGGCGAGGCGTGGCGCCAACTTTCAATTAGTTTTATGACCCATGAGTGTGAGTGCAAATACAATCGAATGAAGAAAATATTTGGAGATCTGAAATTTAAAGCTGACAAGAGGCAAGAGCTTCAAAAAGAATTCGTCGAAGTGTTCTCTGATATCTGTAACTACAGCATATTTTGTTCCATTCTTATTTCTGAGGGAGTTAACCCGATGATCTGATTCTAAGTCCCCTTACAAAGGGGCTTTTTGTTTGACTTTTTACTCTTTCGCGGTAAGGTAGGGGGAAATAAATCATTCATTAAAAAATCACATATGAACCTAAAAAAGCTATCCAAGTTGTTTACAAGAAAAACAACAGCGACTGGGGCAGAACTTACCTTCTGGGACGAACTTGAACCAGAAGAAAGCGCTATGGTCCAATCACTCA
>CAZSQH010000021.1:0-1350 GCA_964608655.1 uncultured Candidatus Saccharibacteria bacterium
TGGTTATTGCCATATGTGGGCGATACTATAGCGTATGAAGAGGGGGTTGGCAACCAACATCATGTCTCAAACCCTCGTGGGATGATTTCTACGCGGACTGAATCAGACCCATTTGGACACTGAATCTCGTACATTGTTGTGACATTGACTGATGGCACGGCGTACCCTCCATTCGCCATGATGTTTGAGTACCCAGGAACTGGAATGTTGTTTGCGGTGAGCACACACGGTCCTGCACCTCCATTGAGGTTCCACGTGAGGTTGACACCATCTCCTTCAGAAACGACACGGTGATTTGCAGATAAGTCCGGTGGGAGGTTGTTCCCAATGTTGATGGAGACGACATCAATGAGTACGTCTGTTGCTCCGTTTGTTCCATCGCAAATCAAACTATAGAGGGTTGGGGTAACTGGTGAAACACTTACGCCTACACTATTGCTTACACCCGTGGCAATCTGCGAGGCGCCTTCGAGCACACGACAGTTGGTTGTGTCTTCGGAATCCCACGTAATCGTCGCGCTTCCTCCTGTTGGAATAGTGATGCTCCCTGATGTTCCATCTGCCCAGATGTCGCCTGTGGGCCGGGGGTTCCGCCTCCGCCACCTAGAGGCGGGGTCCAACCAACAGGATTTACAGTGACATTCATAGAGTCACTCGCAGTAAGCCCCACACTGTCAGTGACCGTGAGTGTAAACGTATATGTGCCAAGCGTGTTAAGTGACGAAAATGATGGGTTGAGTGTACTGCTGTTACTTATTTCAACTGGTGAGGCCCCCGCGGGAAGTCCTGTATTAGTCCACACAATAGTAATAGGGCCACCTTTCGGGTCGAATGCTGTTGCACCAGCAGGAGCACTTACCGTTGTGGGCTGTGTAATACTCCTATCTATACCTGCGTATGCAAATGGGAGAACTGGTCCCGCAACAAACGCAGAGCAGAGGACTATTCCGTCTCCTCTACGTACGGAATATGTATACCCCGTAGACGGAATTGTTTCTACCCTCGAACCTGTTCCTGGTGGACTATTAAAGTTAGTAACAAAAATACCGTTTCTGTATAACGATGGATGGGTATCAGAAAAATAGCTAGCGTAGTTTGTGCTATAAGAAATTGTTTTCGTACATGTGCTACCAGAGTATGAGGTACACGTGCTTGCAGAAATACTACACCTGCAATCATTTGCAAAATGATTCATAGGATTTGGCATACTTTCACAACTTGCTGGAACAACCGAACCAAGCAATTCGTCATTAATTGAATGTTCAATGTACGCAAGTTCAGAAACGTACGGTGTTTCTGCATATGTGGTAATAAAAAGACCAATAATTATCACTACAACAAAAGCGCCAA
>CAZSQH010000021.1:1450-10542 GCA_964608655.1 uncultured Candidatus Saccharibacteria bacterium
CCCCACTCTTCTTCACTCATTGCAAACAGTGCTTCCTGGGCATGTAAAAACGCCCTCTTTGCCTCATTATATCTACCAAGGTTTAAAAGAATGGTTCCATATGTATTTTGAACCCACGGATTATCAATGCTCCCTGCAACTGGCTCAATCGTTTCAAGAGCACCTTGCAAGTCGCCAACACGAAACTGAATCCATGCCTTATCATTCCTCCCCGCCCATGTTGCGGGGTAAGCATCAATAAATTTTGTAAATGCTTCTATTGCTTGCTCTTCATTGTTTAGATACCCCTGGGTTATGCCGAGAATATAATAAGTTCTTGTGTGTGTTGGATACTTTTCAAGTTCTATCTGCGCCTCATTCAAAGCAAATTCGAGTTCTCCCTTAACAAAATAGGTACGGGAAAGTTGATAGTGTGCAAATTCTGTAGAATCTCCAACAATTGGGTACGCAGCGTACGTAAACAGGTATTGCGCCAAGTTAACATTATAGAGTGATGGGACTTCACCAAAAAAAATATTCCCCAACCTATAATAAAGACCTGGAAACAAAAAAATATACAAACACACACCAATAAGTACTGCTACAATTGCATACCCCGCAACATCCTTTTTATACACAGGTTGACGAAGTGCGGTCGCAACCCCGTTTGCCTGTTGTTGGTTTTTCGCAGAATCATTCTCCATATGCTACAGAAAGTATACACTATTCTCATTATTCAAGCGGTTCAAATTTTTAGTTTATCAGTGATATCGTTTGACACTCGCTCTTTTTAGAAATACAATTTACATATATTTCACTCTTGTGAGTACGACAGAAAATTATGACTGAAAAAGCAAAAGTAGCTATTCGAATTATATTAACTGCACTTGTTCTTTTTGTTGGTGGTTACTTCATACAAAAATCTGTATCTGATATTACTGTTAGCATTGCAGATGCCGATATACCTGTAGACCCTGGAGATCCTGGAGATCCTGGACCTCCGATAAAATAAACGCTTTTTGAAAAAATAATTAAGTATATGCCGTATTTTAGTAAAAAACTCGTGGCAATTCTTTCATCTCTCCTTTTTGTAGCAATTCTTATTGTGGGTATAAGTTTTTATTCTTACAATAAATTACACGAAAATGAACCTCTGCAGGATAGCACAGGGAATGTATCTCTTAATCAGGAGATTATCGCCAAAGATGATGAATCCTTTGATGTCTTTTCTAAAGAAAAGACATATGAAAATCAACAAGAATACATTGCGGAAATAAACGTCACTTTGGACAAATCGGATTTAGATGAAAATACCAGGAAAGCTCTCCTCCTTAGAAAAGCAATTGTTATGTCTACTCTTCGTGGTCCTGCTGACGAATTGGCAAGGGGGCGTCATGAGTCCATTGGCATATTCAAGGACTTAATTAATACTCCTGACACAGATGGCTTTTCTGAATACATCAAGAGTTTTGCTCTTGTTGCGCTTGCGAGTGTTGAAGTGCAATGTTGCGATATTTACAGACCAATAGCCACTGATTTTCCTGATTTATTTAACAAATATACCTCTCTTGGGTATTCTGCCGAAGCTGCTCGCATGCTAGTTATAAGAGATTTGCTTGCTCAGGTTCCACGAAACTATAAAGATGACACTTCGTATGTCTTTCAAAGTATTTATCTCAACACGAGAATTCTCGATCTTTTTATGACACAGCTACGCCCAGAAGATCGAGATGATTTGGTGTATACATTACGAGGTTATTTTGATTTTGTTGATTCGGGGGACATGTCAAACAAACTCTTTACTGACGTGGACAATACGAAAATTTTGCCATCATTATATTATGCATATGGTTACGATATTCTCACATCGTACGAGTCAGGGGGTGTTTTTGACCAAGAAATGAATGCTCGCATAGACAATAACTATGAGCTTGCATTTAAAGTTCTTCGGAGTGAACAAAAAAATTCTACCGATGGCGTTTCTACTGAGCTTAAAATGCTATATAACGCAGCCCGCTATCTTAAGTCAATGGAAAGACGCTACGCAGACGTAACAACTAACAACAGGTTTAACACCTTGGTTGATGAGTCATTGGCTATCATGCAATCAACACCAGCAATCAAAACGGTAATTGATAATCTCCTCAAGGCAAGCGTTTCAGGACAACAAACAAGCATTGGCTACTTTGTTTCAATTTCAAAAACAAACACAAACCTAAGGGAATATCTAACGTCTATTGGTGTTACAGCTTCAACAACTACTAACCTCTTGTATTAAAAATCGTATCAAAAACTGAAAGTGTGACCCCGTATGGACCTCCATGCTCGGTGTGATGTTGAAAGTGGTGTTTGGGGAACAAAAATATTTTGTCAAAACCAAAAACAGTGACTGGGATTCTGTAGTGTGAAAAAGCGTTGAGTAGGATATACATAGTTACTGTCACAATCTGTGCTTGATATGTAGATTCAAAAATAACAATAAAAATAAAAACAAAGACCGCCATAAAAAGGGCTATGATATAAGGGTGTTCTTTTCTTCCGTTTACCCAATCCATGTCAGTTGTGACTAAATGATGGAACCAATGCGCTTTTGAAAGAATTGGAATTTTATATTTATGTGCGCAGAGATGAAAAAGGTATATAAAAAATTCTGAGCAAACAAAAAGAAGGGTGACCTGTACAATGATTGGTAATGAATTAATACCAAAAATACCAATATCAAAATTTAAACTATAGATTATTACAGCAAGGAAAAACCACACGGTCACCGCGTATATACCAATACCAATTTGGTATTTCAAAAAATCGCCAACATTTTCTTTTATTTTACTTTGAGCACCAAAAAACGTAGGGATTATCTCGAAAACAAGAAAGAGCAAGCACGCCACTGTGACTGCAATTTTAAGTTGAAGAATATATAAATCTAACATTATCA
This sequence comes from uncultured Candidatus Saccharibacteria bacterium, assembly GCA_964608655.1. Lineage (GTDB taxonomy): Bacteria > Patescibacteriota > Minisyncoccia > Phycocordibacterales > UBA9973 > UBA4124. Next base: position 4,365 of record CAZSQH010000021.1, read on the forward strand.
TTCTGTGATTATGTACGAATATAATAACACACCTCGGTTCTATGACTAGGCAAAAAAATATTCTTCTATGATATACTGACGTAATATGGTTGTGAATTTACCCCTAAATTCATTTTCGTTTTTTAAAGTTTTTGTCGGTACCGTATTTCTCTTTTTTACGCTTTTTTCTGGAGTAATTGAAAACAGCGCAATCATTATTACGCTTGCAATCGGTAAAGCACATTTGTTGGGGGCGTGGTTAGCGATGTGGCGTTCAAATAAATTGAATTGGCGTTACGCTATATGGATGACGATTTTGATTATTTGTATTTCGTTTTGGGGGATTACGTCAGACCCGTCAATGCATCTATTGGGTTTAGTAACTTATCTCTTTTTTACATTTCACTTTTTTTTTGATGAATTTGATTTACAAGAAACAACACGCACACTTTCAAATGTCATCGTCAGCATTTCACCAGCATTTATCGTTTTACTGCTCCTCCTTAATGATTTTTTAGCACTGGGTATACACAATATTACCTTCTATAGTATCGCGCTAGTTTTTCTTTTTATTGAATTTATTTATGTTCGTGAAATTACTTGGTTTATCATACACATGAAATTTCTGCTTGTGTTTGTTCTTACTGCAATTTATTTTGGGATACCAGCAAACATTATTTTGAATACTTTTTTAGTATTTCATTACCTCTTTTGGTTTATTTATCCTGTATACAAATTGCACAAATACAAAAGAGAGGATCGTGACGGGCTTATTATAATTCTTCTGCTTCTTGTTGCAACATCAGTGTACTTCGCGCCGGCAATCAAGTCATACGGGGTAGAAACCTTGAATCTCGCACAGAGAATTTTCCTTGTAGGAACAATCGTTCATGTTCTTTCGACTGCCCCATTTGGTTATCTCTTTGGGCTTCCAAAGCCGAAGTTTAGACCTTACTAATTTGTTTCATATATGGAAATTTATTTACCGACAAATAACTTCTCTTTTTTAAAAATACTTCTTGGCATACCCATTTTAACTTCTGCATTTTTTTTTCCAATTTTGGTGTACATCCCGATTATTATTCTCATTCTTGGAAAGGCACATTCCCTTGGTGCTTGGATAGCAATCTGGAAATCAGGAAAATTTAATTGGATATATCTTTTTTGGCTATCTTTTTTTACAATAAGCATCTCCGTTTGGGGTATCAAGGCCTCCTCTGTTGTAACACTTTCATTTATTAGTTTTATCCTTTTTGCATTTCATTTCGTGTTTGATGAATTTGATTTGCAGGAAGAGCAACGAACTTTGGGGAATGCTCTTTCTGGTGTAACACCGTTTGCTTTAACGTTCCTATTTCTGTTACATGATTTTGCATTTATTCACCTCACCACAAACTTTTTTCTTTTTATTACCGCTACGCTCATTTTTATTGAGATGTTTTTCCTACAGAAAATCACCTGGTTTTTTGTACAATCGAAACTGCTTACTTTATTTATTCTTGTCTCATTCATACTCGGAAGTGGTGTGACTTCAGTACTTTATATTTTTCTTATTTCACATTACCTCTTTTGGTTTATTTATCCTGTATACAAACTTCATAAGTACAGACGCAGTGAGCGTGATGGTTTTATTATGCTGCTTTTAGTAATCGTTTTAATGTCAGTGTTTGTCTACTCAACACTCATTTGGAATATACCGGACAATGATGACTTCGCGATAAGGACTTTTTTTGTGGCAACCATACTCCACATACTTACTACCGCCCCCTTTGGTTACCTCTTTGGGCTTCCAAAGCCCATACAGTATAATTCATAGTAAGTAAATATCATGGCATATTACCCCTCGCTGCACACGTTTTCCTTCTATAAAACATCTCTGTTGGGCGTTACTTTAGTACTTGCATCTATCCCTTTCCTTGCCTTCCCCGTTCAGGTGCTTATGTTTTTTATGGTTAATGGCCACTTTTTTGGTGCACTTTATTCTATTTGGAAAAGCAAGAAATTTACTTTTTTATATGGTATTTCTCTTTGTTTAATTGCGATATTTTCATTCATACTTGGTTTTAAAATTCTTCCAGTCACTGTTCTCATTTTTACCGCTCACATTCTTTTCTTTATTCATTTCTTTTACGATGAGTATTTTTTGCAAGGAGAATTACCATCATTTTCTAATTTAATTTCAATTTGTACACCAAGTATTCTCTATGCTATTTTTCTCATAAACGATTTTTATAAATTTGATATGGCTTTTAGTGAATTTGTATTACTAGCCGCTGTTTTTCTTTTTCTTGAGCTTATATACACAAAGACGTTTTCTTGGTTTTTAATTTACACAAAATTTTTAACCATCTTTCTTTTGTACGCAATAGCAATTGGCGAGTCCGTCTTTTTTGTCTCAAGAGCATTTCTTCTTTTCCACTATCTTTTTTGGTTTGTATATCCAGTATATAAATTAAGAGCAGTGAAACCAAATTCTGCTTTAAATCTTGGAGTCATAGTTGCAGTTCTTACGTTCGTGACAGGAACAATGTTCCTTACAAAAATATTTCTTATTGATGGGACAATTACACAAGTATCAATACAATATTTTCAGGTTCTTTCGATGATTCACATACTGACAACCGCCCCCTTTGGTTACCTCTTTGGGCTTCCAAAGCCATTACCATATGCTCGTGCCTAATTGGAAAGATATTTTCCCTTTTTTATTCTCTGGGATACTCCTTGGACTCACTATGTTCCACCTTCAAAATATGTGGTGGCTTGTTTTCTTTTTTCTTATTCCAATTCTTATTTATTTTGATTCTTGCGCAACAGGCAATGGCCTTCTAAAGTCAAAAAAAAATTTTGTACTAATGTTTCTTTTTTCTTTTGCTTTTACCTTTATATCTACTCTTTGGATTTGTACTTCATTATCACTTGATTGGTTGCATCTTGAAAACAAGGTTGTGAGTATTTTAATCATTATTGGTGTCTGGCTTTCTGCGGTGTGTATAATGTGTTTACCTATTGCATTTTGGGGGGTTGGAGAATGCGTACTCAGGGGTTTTTCGCCACTACAGCATGCTTTAATTGGCTCATCTCTATGGATTGCCCTCGAGTACGTACGCTCTTGGGGCGTTGTTTTCGGAATATACGGTGACCAGGCCCTCTTGGGACCACACCATACATACTATTCGCTTGCTCATGCACTACCTGCAGCACCTTTTTTAAATGAACTCATACCAGTTGGAGGTGTTTACCTCGGTTCATTTATCATAATTATCATAAATTATTTTTTTTATTATTTATTTTTTAAAAAAATAAAATGGACAAATTTATTTTTTTTGGGATTTCTTCCTCTCGCGATAGTTTCTGTGTGTGTTATTACTATGGACAATATCCGCAAGAATGCTGATGCAGTAGCATCACAGATTTCACTCATCAATTCCTACTACCCAATTACAAAAAACACAGCAGAGGTGATGGAGAAAGCAAGAAATTCATACGAGTATATTAAACAACTTGGAAATACTGGCAACATAATCGTGTTGCCAGAAAATTTCGATGTCCTGGAACAATTCAATGATGATTCAAGTGAAAAAGAAAATTACTGGGCTTCTACAACTGTTGTTATTGGGTCCTTCACTGGCAACAGTAGCTATAATCTTTTTTTTCTTTCTCCAAAAACAAAAGAGATTTCGTATTACCAAAAGCAACTTCTTATGCCTGTTGGCGAATATGGCATTTTTTGGGTTCAGTTCCTAATAAAAACATTCAGTACAGATGGGTGGATAGAAAAATATGTTGATATTTATGGAAAAAAGAAAAAAGGTAAGGGGCCGTATGTTTTTCAAAATATAGAACCATCTAATCACAAAATCGCTGGCTCACTTTGTTCTGAGAATATATCCCCGTATATTTTTCGCGATGCAACGCGGTTGGGCGCGCAACTTTTAGTGAATAGTGGCTCGCACGCGCCTTTTCATGACTCGAAATTGCTCTTTAGGCAAACGCTCGCCATTAATTCGTTGCGCGCGCTTGAGACAGGGAGATACGTTGTCACGGCGTTAAACCATAATCCAAGTTTTGTAATTTCTGATAAAGGAATTGTAATGGACATTTTTGATTCAAAAGAGCTAATCGCGTCAAAAGATATTATGATTGAATTTCAATCATATATTACCCCGTACACAAAGTATGGGGATATAATTGTTTATCTTTGTATTATGTATGTATTATTTGTGTATATTTGGAGGGCTTCATGCATAAATCTTTCACAAAATTAAAAACTAAAATGGCCCTGTGTAATAACGAATCTTCGAAAAATCAGGAAATTAGAGTAATGCCACCGATTATTATTACCAGTACTAATAAAAATGCGTGATATATATATTTGTCTGCTTCATCTCTAATTACTAAAAGGAATGCTGACATTGCTGTTGCTCCTACTATATTTGCAATTGAGGACGAAAAAGAGACGTAGATCATAAGGCATACGATGAGTACTACCTTGGTTTGGGGTATACCCACTACGCCAGGGAGCGTCCTAATTCCAGCATATTTATCTCCCTTCATATCGGGAATATCCCAGAGCATTTCAAACATAAAACACAAGACAAATAACGGCACAAAAAAACTCATCACGTAAGGAAGGTTAGTGCCTTGAGTGCTTGAATATGCAAGTAGAGAAATAGAAAATGCCCAGCAGAATGCTGGCACGATGTTCTTAATAAGAAAGATTTTTTTAAATCTAAACTTTTTTGGGAAAGAATACACAATGCTAAGAAAAATTAGGATTGGTAGGTAGTACATTAGTTCATTTTTGTCCGAACACACGTAAAGAATAGTTGCAGATAAGAAAAGCGCCCCGCTTATAATCTTGAGTTTGAAATTATATTCATGTTGGGAACCGAAATTATTTACTGCATCCTCTTCATTGTCAGAGGCATTGTTTAAGGTATATGCAGCAATTATGAGCAGTACGTTTGCTACAAAAATATACAGTGTCCCGGGTGTAAATGACATTTCGGGTATCTTTTGAAGAACCAAAAATGACAGTAGTGCATACATTGAAAAAACGTCTCCATTAAACACAAAAAACTGTCTAGTCATTTTTTCGACGATGTTCATGCTTCAGTGCTACATCTCATTACTTTTGTTTTAAAAATGAAACAATTGGATCTACCTGCATTTGTATTGGATTATCTTGTTGATATCCTTGAATCCCGGGAATAAATGTTGGTATTTCGGCAACATATGTTTTTAAAATTCTGTCCCAAATGCTAAATACTCCACCAAAATTACTGTTTTGGTTCTTTGATTTTTGGTCATGATGAATTCCATGATTATGTGGGGTAACAAAAAGATAATCAAAAAAACGCGGAAGTTTGATGTATTGGCTATGACAAAAAAACTGATAGAACGAGAGGAACATAAAACTAAGGAAAACGTCTACTGGATGAATGCCCGTAAGTACAGTCGGGGTAAGAAAAAAGAACATTATATATATTTGTTCTATCCACGAAACCCTATACGCTGTACTTAAATTTAAGTGATTGTCACCATGGTGTACGTAATGAAACGCCCAAAATAATCTGAATGTGTGATGTAATCTATGAAAAATATAGTAAATAAAATCCACAACGATAAGTGCAACAATGAGCGAAATTATATTAAATGTATACTCGCTTTGATACCCAAGTAAGGAAAACGTTGTCATGGCAAAACCAAAGCATACGGGGTAAGACACGTAAGTAACTAATTTAAGTACTACTCCATTTAAAAAATTCCCTGTTGTCCCGGTGCGAGAGTGAATGTTGTCTTTTCGATAAATACTATACAGACACTCAAAAATAATAACTACGAACGTGGCACGGCTAAGTATTTCAAGTAGTGAAAACAATTCCATAGTGTCTTTGCCTTTACATTATAGCACTCTTGGAGATGTTCTCACGTGGAATTTTATGCTACATTTATACTCGATATACGGTGCGTAAAATTTATGTCTGGAAACAAACTTACATACTACAGCAATCTCCTTATCCCGTTTTTTCTTTCTCTTGTAGCGGTTTCATTTTTATCTGATACTCTTCTTTTCACTTTAATCATTGTTCTCGGACAAGCACATTTTCTTGCTACCTATATTTACCAAGGGAAATCAAAAAAAATAAATTATGACTATCTCGTTCGTTTTTTGTGCCTATTTCTTCTTTTGGGTGGT
>CAZSQH010000022.1:0-10462 GCA_964608655.1 uncultured Candidatus Saccharibacteria bacterium
AAACGTGCCGTTTGTATATGCAAACAGTGTTCCCGATGTTCCTGTCAACGTAATAGTCGAACCGTTTGCATTGAGTGCACCACCATTAAAGACAATCCTTTCACCCTGAAGACTTCGATTGTTTACCGCATGAGTATCAAGTGTTCCTGCATTTAGTGTTATTGTGCCATTTGCCACAGTATTTCCTAGAAGGGTCTTTGTCCCAGAGCCAGAAATCGTTAGGTGGTGATACGTCTTTGTGTTATCGATTGACTGAGCACCTCCCAAACTATAATCGACCGTTGAACCAGAGTTTAAGGTAACAGTAGAAAAACCAGATGAATAACTAAGATTGAAAGTTGATGTCGCAACATTAATCGTCGCCCCAGATGAAACCGAAAGAGTGTTCGAACCAGCGCCTCCTACAGAAAAACCAGCTGGATTAAATATCCCACTAGATACCGTAAGTGTTCCCCCTGATGAAACCGAAATATTGGCTCCGAGTGTTTTTGTCCCCGTACCACTAGAGGTGAGATTGTAAAATGTTGGTGATCCTGAGTTTATTGTCGCATCTCCATTCCCCCGCAAGTTCACCGTACTTGTCGCCTGTGTAAATGTACCACTATTTGTAAACAGTGTTCCTGAGGTGCCGTCGATGTTAAAGGTAGGACTTCCGCTTGCGGTAATTGTCCCTGCGTTATTTATTTTTTCTGTTGTGATGGTTTCGGCCGTTGCTACCGTGAGCGTGTTTGATGCAAGGACAGAAAGTGTCTCATCTGAATACGAATTTGAACACCCTTGAAGATTCAAAGTTCCACCAGTTGCCGCTGAGTACATAACATCTTCATCATTGGAACAAGTATACGCATCCAGATCATCAAGAGAGACTGATTGACTATTCGCCGAACCAATCGACAGTGTCCCCGGGACAAGCGACATGCCACTCATATCTCCTGAACCATCATATTTTGACACTGCTACTGCTTCTAAATTGTCTGCAATATCTCCATCTCCATCGGTGGCAAACACTACTACTGATTGTCCTGTGGTTGGATCAGCGCCCGTAGGATTAAATGACCATACATTTGAAGAAATCGTTGCTGTGGTATTTGCATCAAGAGAACCCCCTATCGCTACACGGACAATCGTTCCATCAGAAAGCCCTGATGATGTCCCAGAGATAGTGAATGGTGCAACAGGGGTGAAAGGACTTCCTGTAAACGTTACCCCTGCATCATAGTTACCGTAAATGTCTTTTGAAAAAACTTTATATGAGTACGACTGCCCATCAGTCAGCGCACTGGTGGTACACCCGGCTGTCCCGCCTGTGCCATCAACAATACTGCTATGAACTTGTGATGTCGTGCTTCCCAATACACACGCAACAGTTGCTGTAGTAATTGTGTTACCTGCTGTATAAATAGAGCCTTCAACTGGTACTTCGGCACCTGGTGTTGATGCTGCCCAGCGTAGAATGACCGTTTGTGAAATATCGGTACTGTTTGATGCTGTCCAGTTGAGCGTTACAGCACCCGTACCTGCAGTCCCAGAAGTTGAAGTGGCGTTGTTTGGTGAAAGGTTATCAATGGTCACTGTTGCGCTATCAGTATCAGTGCCAGCAACGGTATTTGTTGCGGTAACAGATGTCACTGTTGCAGTCACGTCATATGATGCCCCAGGTACTGCCGGCATATTGGCGTGCGTCTTAGGGGTGATCATTATCTTGTATTCAGTTGGAGTAGAGTTTACGGAGATGTTGCAGCCCGTAAGTACCACTGTGTTGCTTGATGGCGTTGCAGAACATTGAGAAACACCGGTGTGCCCGTAAGTATAAATATAGCCTGGGTAAGTTACTGCAACAATCCTGTTTCCGTCAGCAGAATAAGCGGCATCAGTCCAGACCTGTAAACCAGGCCCTGTTTCATCAGACCAGTTCACTCCGCCATCTGATGAGGTTCTTAAATAACTACTAGTTGATGACCCAGCGACAATTTTACTTCCATTCGCAGAAGAACCTATTCCATACCAACTTGCCCAACCGCTGTTTGTTTGCGGTGTCCAGTTTTGGCCACTGTTTGTTGAAGTGTTGATATACCCACTGTTTGTCCCGGCTGCAAGATTTGTTCCATCCGCAGATGAGGTGACTCTCCACCAGTAAGTACCGTCATTGACTCTTTGAGTCCAAGAAGCGCCAGCGTCCGTAGATGTATAGATGTAGGCATTACCAACAACTACAAGCTTTGTGCCGTCGGCAGAAGAAGCTACATCACGCCAATCTGCAGTACCCGCACCAGTGCGTTCCACCCATGTAACACCTCCGTCTGACGATGTATAAATATACCCATTACTTACCACAGCGACGAGTCGCATTCCATCAGCAGAGGAAGCCATTCCGAACCAAGAACGAGCTCCTGAATTTGTTTGTTGTGTCCAGTTAGCGCCACCGTCGGTTGAGGTATATATGTATCCTCCATTTGGTGCTGCCGCAAGTCTCATACCATCAGCAGATGAGGCAGACCCACGCCACACTCCAGTTCCCGCGCCCGTCCGTTCAGTCCACGATGCTCCACCGTCCGTTGAAGTATAAAGATATTGACTACTTGTTGTTGCAAAAAGTTTTTGTCCATCGGAAGATGAATTAACAGTCCACCAATGTCTTGACCCAGAAGCTGTCTGCTGAGTCCATGAAGAGGCCGGTGCGGTCTGCACATCGACCGTCGCAATATTTTGGTACGCATTTGCTCCACCACCAAGCGTGACTGTCATTCCCGTCACAGTATCGGTACCATTACTTGTTCGAAGAGAAAAACGACCGACCTCCTGTGCTCCATTACCTGGCCCAATCGTCACACTCGCACCATCCGTCCCATCACCAAGAACGGTTGCGTTTGTTGTTGTAATGCTCGGATAAGTACAAGCTGCTGTTGCACAATCATTACTACCATCATTGTCTTGTTCTCGAAACACTGGAGTTTGTATGTCGAGATCAAACATTCGAAAATAGTACGTTGTACCAGGAGAAGCTCCGTTTGTTTCGATAGAGTATTCGAGTTCTCGTAGTTGGAGTCCGCTGTGATCCATGTTCGCACCCCCAGCGGCATCTTTATCTTGTACCCACCAACCAGCAGTTGGGCTTCCTGAAAGGACTGTTCCCACAAGAGTTTGATTGTCGTTACAGTCAGTGTCCCCCCCATCACAGTCTACATACCTCCAAATACCAGCACCTCCAGCGTCATCTACATCAGTCCAAGTTGCAGAAAGGTCATCTGGGTTACTAGTAGTGTATTGCAACTTTTTACGAGCATCAGTCTGAGATAGATTGGACAATTCTGCAACAGAAAAGCGTAGACGTGTTTTACCGTTTGTAGCATTAAATCCTGTTGGGGTTGTGTTTTCGTTCGCAAGTGCTGTTGTTGGGGTAGACGCAGTATCAGATCCATCATAAAAACGCCAGTTTCTGGACCATGGAGAATACCATCTATATGCAAAGTCAAAAGCCGCACCTTCGTTGTGTGTCGTAGCAGTATCTGGAGGAAGAGTGGTTGAGTACTCTGTGACAGTACAGTCTGCATCCCAAGCCGAACCGGACCATCTTTGAAAACAAACGTCATCTGAAAACTCTACCCCAACAGCCATAATTTCATCAGAATTTGGAGAAGAATATAATTTCCACATAGCACCATCATCACCCATAGCGCCTGGCATATCTATCGCGGAACCATTAAAGCCGGTACCTGAAGTCCAAGTCTGGTAATCAGATACATCAGAAGAGGAAGAGTCTGTGTTTACAAAGAGTGCGAAAGGTGTATTACTATTGTAACGTTCCCAAGTCACATTTGCCTGATCCATTAAAATACTTTCGGTAGATGCGTCTTCAATACCAAATACCCAGTTTTCTGTAGTATTATCACCTTTCCAAACAGCAGGTCGATAGTCTGCACCACTTCCTTCAAAAGTAGCAGCTATACGGTTAGAATTTTGATGTGCTTTCAAGTTAACCCACCTCGCGGTATTTGTGGCCGCATGAACATTTCCCACGTTTGCTGCTGAACTATCCCATGTGTCGGTACTGTGTACATATCTCTTATATCTATATGGATTTACTACAGCTGTAGTACCTTCACCCCACACCACTAGTGCATTTCTAGATCCAGCCTCCCACGCTCCATCAAAATCATTACTATTGTCTGACGTAAAAGAAGTATCAGTAACAGTGGTCAGATCTCCAATTACCCCATTGTCATATATCATTGCTCTGATATCTTCATTAGCATCTTCAACAATAATAAGAATTCGGTTTGAACGAGTAGAGCCGAGATCATCCCCCTCAGCAACTACTCTCACCCATTCTGTATCTGCCAAGTTGGTGGTTTTGAATTGGAAACTACTTTCACCAGCCCAAGACGTTCCGTTCCATATATCGAAGAAAATATACCCGTCACTAGCTAACTTTCCATAAAAAACTACCGCCCTACCACCAAGTTGTTCGTATGCAATATCATATGGCCGCTCACACGCTCCAGCTGTTGCGTCACAAACTATCGAAGCAGCTCCGACACCCGTCACCTCAAGTTGTTCAGACCAGTCTGCAGAAGCATCACATCCACCGACACAACGAGTAGCGTGCAGCGTTCCCAGAGTGTCTAACTGCCCCGACATCATTTCGTCACGAGTTGGAGCCATTTCAATTCTCATATGCTGAAGATCAGCGGTATTGAAAGCAGTCTGTATAGAACCACCCCGATCGGTATAAGTACTTGGGGAAGTAAAGGAAAGAAATTGCATGTTTTCATTTGCTGCAGTTTCAGAAAAAGCAAATATTCCTGTTGGAGTCACTGCCGCCTCCGCACGAGGAATAAAAAGAGAATCTTTAAAAGAATTCTTTTGCTGTGAATTCCATAAAACATCAACGACATTCCTATCTTTGATTTCTTGAATGGTAAATTGCAAAAAACCATAAGGGAGATTAGAGGCAAGGAGCATCATGAAGAAGATGCTGAAAAAAAATGGTTTTGTTATTTTTCTAAAGAAGGTAAACATAATAATCACAATATTATTGAAAATTTAAGAAATAATTATATGTTTCTTCCGATATAAGATACATAAATTTTCTCGCATCAGTATGTTGATCAGAAAGAGATTTTTTAGGATTGGGTTGTATTATAACCGTTATCAAATAGGGCCGACCCGGAAGATAAACGATTCCCGAATCAGCATAAACTCCAATGGAAAAGTTTTCTCCGTATTTATGAGGAAAAGGAATATCTTCGGGAATAACCTGAGCAAGGAAATTATTAAAGACTGACTGATCGAGAAGATGCAATATTTTTTGAGAATTTTCTCTTTTCAAAAAACTAGAGGTATATAGAGCTCTAAAAATGCGAGAATACTCTTTTGAAGAAACCTTTCCGTCTTTTGTAAAAAGCTCTTCTAGACCAAGCTCATCGATGACAAGTTGGACATCGTCGTTGTGGAGATTTCTTAAAAGCATGTTAAATGCTGTGTTGTCTGAATTTATTAACATTTCTTCTAGAAGTTTTTCAATGGTAAAACGTGACCCTACAGGAAATTCTGCAAGCGGGTCTTTTCTGTCTCCAGATTTTGCATTTCTATCTTCTTGTAATAAAACCAATTCATTTGAAAACTTCCAATCATTTCTTTCAATTTTTTTTACAACAGCCAGAGCGAGAGGGAGTTTTGCTAAGCTCGCAGGCCAAATATAGTTGTCTTGGTTAAGAGTAATATTACCACCCGTGTTGAGAAATTCGATATACACAGAGAAAGAGTCCTCTTTAAACTCCTCTGAAATTTCAACGAGTCGATCCCGAAGAGGTTGTAGGTTGATAATATAATTGGATTGAGAGATAAAATTTCGCGCCGGATCTATCAGGGAAAATTTTTGCAAATCCTTTATTTCCTGTTTTGATCTAGATAGTAAAAGAAAAGATACTGAAACAAGAGCGATCACCAAGACAACTATTGAAATTTTATAAAAAAAATATTTTTTTGTTTCCTGAAAATCTTTTTTAAAATTCATCAATTTGAAGCAAAATACTTATAGTTAATTTGTACATATAAGTATATCGTGTAAAAAACTATTTTGCCTATATAAAACAAATCTAAAAATGAAAAGGAGGGGGTGATACAATAAAGGCAGCGATCCGTACATTCCGGATCTTTCTATGGAACAACCATCAAGCACAATTCGCCGCTCCTATGACCCTAAAGAAGGTGTTTGGCACTTCTCTGTTGTCGATGTACTTGGTGCATTCGTCGAAACGAGCGATCCACGTAATTATTGGAAGGTGCTAAAAAACCGTTTAAAGAAAAGCAATAATGAGTTGGTTACACATTGTAACCAACTGAAACTCACTTCGAGTGACGGAAAAGGATATCTCACCGATGTCGCCGACAAGGTAACAATGGGAGAGATCCTGACAATCATTTCTCCTGCATCTCGTGAACAATTTGAGGTGTGGTACCGAACTATGGTGACCCAAAATAGCAGCACAGGGACAGTACAAGGTCATTCTTTCTTTGATGAGTTATCCACAGGAGAAGATGCTCAAAAAGAAAAAGAGGCTGCAACGCTTGCGGTTGAGGTAATCGAGGAACAAGACACGGTCATGGTACAAGCTCTTGTTGGAGGCGTTTCGCCAAACAACATTGTGATCAGTATTGGGTACAATCACATCACCATCAAAGGCACCCGCCCCGCCGATCAATCGATTCCCCTCTCTTCATACCTTACACAAGAATTATTTTGGGGTGCATTCGAACGAACAATATCTTTCTCGTCACTCCTTGATATTGAAAATGCAGAATCAATACTCAACCACGGACTTCTCATAGTGCGAGTCAAAAAAATAAAAAGAGATCGTACACGTGACCTCCGTCCCCGCCTCATCTCTTAAAACCCTGTACTAGGTCTGTACTAGGTCTTGCCTAGTACAATAGGGCTCACAATCTTACTTGTCGTACTTTAACCAACTCACTATTTCTTTATAAAAATTATTTTTATTTGGAAAATAGTTTGGGAAATCTTTCTTATTTAAAATCGAATATTCTTTTCGAACAACAGTGTTGGTGTAGTCCACAAAGCTTGAGTGTTTGTATTGTTTTAAAAATGCTAACCCTTTAGAAAGATTTTTAATCCCCTTCTCTTTCCATGTCTTATCTATTAATTTAATAGGGTTTAAATGTATGTAAGAAAAGATATATTTTAAATATCTATCAGTATCTACGTATTGTGATTTAAATTTTCCCTCAAACAAACTCCCTGTTCTTTTGTATTTTTTATTGTAGTACATCGCATACCCAGTACAGAGTTTTTGCATAAACTTACTAATACCGTCTTTCTCTTTTTGCGTAATCAAAATATGGAAATGATTCGGCATCAAGACATATGCCCCAACAGATACTATCTTTTTCTTAATCTCGAGGTCAAAAAGGTGATTGTTTTTATTTCTCGACAATCTCGCTATATTAAAACTATCTTTAGAATTAGCAATAAGAAGTAATTTTATAAAATAGTCATAATCCTTCTCATCATGAAAAATCACCCTCTTGTCATTCCCTCTGTTGTAAATATGGTAATACTCCCCTTCCACAAAAGAAACTTTTCTTGTAGACATATATAAAGTGTAACAACCTCCGTAGTACTAGGCAAGACCTAGTACTAAAACTGGCCCTTCGTCTTCCTTCCCCCCCTTTTTTTTATACAAAAAACCCTCACTTTCGTGAGAATTTTTATTGTGTCGGTGCTGGCTCTGGTGCTGGTTCTTCAGTTGGTGGTTCTTGTGGAGCAGGTTCAGGAGTTGGTGTTTGTTCTGGTTCTGGTGTTGGAGATTGTTCTGGGGCTGGCTCTGGTGTTGGTTCTTCAGTTGGTGGTTCTTGTGGAGCAGGTTCAGGAGTTGGTGTTTGTTCTGGTTCTGGTGTTGGAGATTGTTCTGGAGTTGGAGGGACCTCGATGGTGAGCCCTTCGATCACACTTTCAAATGTTGTTGCGTCGAGTGCTGCGAGTGCTGTCCATGAGAATCGAATGTCTCTTGGTGCTGGTTTGTTAAGAAGAATGGTAAATCCTGTAGCGCTCTTTTCAACAACAATTGACTGGATGTTTGCATCAAAGAATGCTCCCGCAACGGTGTCGTCTATTTCATCTTCTTCTGTAAATGAGATGGTAGTATTTACAATCGGCTCTACAGCATATTCCTCTTCAAAGATAACTTCAACACGTCGATCACCTTCTTTTATAAGTGCAAATCCTGCAGTATCTCTATTGAACAATGGAGGAACTTCAAACGCTACCTCTCCACCAAAGCTTACTGGTCCTGCAAATGTCGCTGCATTGTTGAAGAAAGTCAGACCGTTAAATTGTGTTTCTCCAGAGAACGTACTCTCTCCAGCAACAGTAAGTGTCTCCGCCATGACCGCATCTATGGTGAGTGTCGGTACTTCTCCTTCAAACAGAGATTCGATGAGCGCGAGACGAGCATCTACTCCGTCTTGTGCGCTTGCAAGCTCAGTTAAGTATTCACTTTGTTGTCCGAGTGCTGATCCGAGTGCGTCAACCGCTGATGCAGTAAGAGCAAATGCTTCTTGCCCTTCTCCAAGCACTTCAAGAGAATCTACAATTACATCAAGTCCACGTATGGTACCAGCATCTATTTCTCCTGCGGTAATCTTTCCAGTAAAGATAGCATTGCCATTAGTATCAAATGAGATAGCTGTTTGCCCTTGATTGTTTAGTAGTGTAATGCCACTATCGCTCGCAATGGTAATACCTCCTACTTCTACTCTATCGGCAACCACTCGAGGAGTAATGAGTTCTAATCCAGCAACCACTCGATCAGAAAGTAGCTCTGACACAACGATAGGATCGGGGTTGTTAATGAAATGCTGGAGCACTTGTTTTGCAAATGTAGTATCGGTAGTTGTTACCCCAGCGACTGCTGCCACACTTTGCCCACTATAAAATCCTTGTTCTATGTATACCATCACCGTCGCCTTCCCTGATTCGGAAGTCCACACTTCAAGCGCTTTACCAATCACTTGACCTGCTTTTGTTGCTTTGGTTGCCTTACCGATTTCTGTTCCTGAAGTGGTGAGATAATCTCCCGGCATGATGTCAGTAGAATCCATCGCTACTTTTACTGGCACACGTCCATTGAGCGCAACAGGCATCGGGTTGTCTTCTTCTTTTATATTGTGCCCCGTTGAAGAGAAGTCAGAATAATTGTTTGAAACAATACCAATGACATTTTTTTGATACGCATCTGTTGTTTTAACAAGTCTTGTTACTTGTCCTTTTACTGTGTTCCAATCAATCGCCCCTGTAGCAGTAGTGTCGTAAGTATTGATAAGTTCAGTTCCCACTGCAACAATGTCTCCGTACTCAACATCAGCTTCTACTGGATACATCTCGGCATAGTCAGCGATAGGGTTTGAATCACAATCTATAACAAGAACATCTGCGACATCACCAGATGTGCCATTCCCTTGGTTACCACATATCGCATCATTTGATGCGGTATCATCAAGAGTGAGCCACACTTTCCCATCGTCGTTAATTTTAAATCTAACATCATCATTTTCTCGCAGCTCGATAAAGTTTCCGACAAAATCATCACCTGTACCTGAATCAGATCCAAAGTCCATAAGAAGACCGGTGCCAGTAAAGTCGCTGGTTGCTTGGTAGAACGTTGCAAACGAAGGAGCACTGGTCATCGATGTTGAATTCAAGCGGAGAATATCTCCAGTTGTTGTTCCTGTGTTTTCTCCATAAATTGCTGCTGGTACTACTGAGCTTGCTGCTGCAGCATTTGTATATGCGGTGATACCAAAGGTACCCCCTGTAGTGCGAATACCAGTATTTTCAGTGGCACTGTTGTTGTCCCCAACGTTTGCAACTACTTCAATGCCACGAATCGTATTTGCCGCACTCGTATCGTCATCATCTATACGTATAATTTGCCCAACAAGTGTGGTGGTGGTCGTTGCGGTGTTTAGATTTTGTATTGTCAAACGATTACCCACTTGCACGACTGGTCCAGATGTAGGGTTGGTGGTGTACACTTGGTGAATACCTGCAACCCCTGCACCCGTTGAACCAGTTTCATTCGTGAGTGCTCGAGACATATATAGACTTGAGATAGATGAAGTATCAGATGCTGTACCAACCAAGATTCGTCCTGCTTCAAAGATAGCAGCGTAATTATTTGTTCCACCTGTTGCTGTTGCGTATAGTCCTACATTATTTGAAGTCCCTGTTTTTGTATTTGAAAGGTATGCACCATAGGTAGTCTGTGCGCCTGTTCCATTTGCACCAGAGAGAGATATATTTAGACCTTTTTGACCCGTGAGAGCACCTGGGCGGCGGCGCTTGAAGGTAAATCAGGGGTTGGGCCGATCACGCGTTTTGACGCCAGCGCCTTTGCCACAACCATTGCGGCAGAAGTTAAGGGCTTTGATCCACTGCCGTTTA
>CAZSQH010000023.1:0-10233 GCA_964608655.1 uncultured Candidatus Saccharibacteria bacterium
TGCGGAACTCGAAAAACTTGGCATCTCCAAACCATCCCGAGATGAAGTATTCAATTTCTTCAAGGAACTTGACGAAAAAGGAATTACTCCAAAACAGGCTCTATTCCTAACTCGTATGAACGAGATTACAGCACTAGCACAGCCAAAGGGATTCACCGCATGAGAAGGTGGAAAACCACAAGCGGAACGAGCACTCACCCAAGCAGAAATAAACGCACGTATCTACAAAGAGCACGGAGCATTCGGGTACTAAAACCAAAGGATCATAGGCGGTTGCAAACGGATCATAAACGGTAAAACTTCTTTATTTTACCAACATGACAGCAACTATTGCAACGTTTCGAGCCATGCTTATTCAGCAACTCGAACCAAAGATCCAAGACCAGATCGACTGGCTGGACGTACTTCTTGAAGACTTCGTAAATGCAGACGGTGTAAACCCAGCAGGAATTGAAGTAGACCTCAAGAACGAGAAATTCGAAATTACTGCACTTACTGGCGGAATGTCAGCATACGCAGGAAGTGAAACAGGAGCTCTTATCGCTTCGGACGTAGGACTTGAGAAGATGGAAGTACCAGTGAAATTCACTACCGCTTCTTTCCAACTTGAGCACGCAGCCATTCAGGCTACAATCAAAGACCAAGCAAGTCTTGAACGAGGTACTTCACTCTACGGAATGGAATGCCGACGAGCAATGCTCCGAGCAAAGGGACGACTTCTCCGAGGAAATGGAACAGGTATTGCAGGTGTTCTCCCAGCAGGTGTAGTAACAGGTACAACCGTTACAATCTCTGGAAAAGCTCCTGGAACAACCGTTTCACAAAACCGATACGGACTTGGAACACAGTACTTCCAAAAGGGTGCGAAGATTGAAATGGGTACAGAGGCAGACTTTGCAGCTGGAACCACAATAAATCGAACCATCACCGCAGTTACTTCCGACACAACTTTCACCATTGATTCTTCCGCAACATTCGGAGCGGCAGCAGGTGCAAATAACCGAGGAGGTACGAACGCCGATACTTGGTACGTTCGATTCAGCGGAGAATACGGAAACGCTCCAATGGGTCTATTCGGTCTCATTGACGATGGAACACTTGAGCCAGGAATTACAACAATTCAAGGACTTACTCGTGCAACTACTCCATTCATGAAGTCAGTTGTTTACGATAAGGCAAACAAGTCAACAATCATCAAGGACTTCCGAGACCTCTACTCTGCGGTTCGACGATACAACACAAAGGTAAAATACTTTGTAGTATCAGAGGACGTTTACGCAGCGTATACCGATGCAATCACAATCACCAATCAGTCGAATCCAGGCGATGCACAATACAAGTCAAAGCTAGGAACAGGACACAGCGGTCTCATGTTTGCATACGGTTCAACACCAATTCCTATTATCCTTGATACTCTCCTCCCAGCAGGTCAGGTTCTCTTGGTAGATAGCGAACAAATGTTCACTGCAGATCTATTCAAGGATGCGTACATCGAAGACGGAGTTATGACCCGAGTTACAGGTACAAAGCGATACGAGACAGCTCGTGCAGCGTACTACAACTTCGGTACATACAGCTCACGAAAACTTGGAGGACGAATTAACTATCAGGCGTAAAGTTTGGTTGTCAACTTCCACACAGTCCCCTACGGGGGATTGTAGGTAGTTTATAACCCCTACATCACTACTATGGCACCAACCGATAACACAACGGTCGAGACAGACCAGAAAGAAGCTATCCTGCGGATTGCAGAATCAAACAACGTGATTCGAGACCAAGAAGCAAAGATTGCAGAACTTTCAGCACGTCAAGAAGCACTCAAGGCAGAAGTCGTAAAATACGAGCAAGCTAAACAAGAAGTTTCAAAAGAAAACGCACAACTTGCAGCAGAACTTGAAAGAAACCGAGCAGCTCTTGAGAAGCAAAAAAACGCTCTCAATGATTCTTTCGACTCAAGAGAGAAAGAACTTGCAGATCGAGAAGAAATTGTATCTCTCAAGGAAAAACAACTTGCAGATTTTGAGGTAGAATCTACCAAGAAACGAGCAGAGCTTGAAGCACTCAAAGCAGAAGCGGAGAAAGCCGATGCAGATACAGAGTCAAAACTTGAAAATATCAAGAAAATCAAGGCATCACGAGATGCGGAGATTGCAGAGCTTGAGGCAAAGCGAGTAGAAGCAGAAACAGAAGTAAAGAAACTCCAAGTTCTAAAAGCAAAGGTAGAGGAAGAAGCAGCACAACTTCAAGACCTCAAAGACCGTGTTTCTGAATCAGAGAGAAATGCAGTAGAGCTTTCAAACTCTATCACAGAGGAACGCCGACAACTTGAAATTGTACGTCAAGCAGCTGCAAATGAGAGCTCATGTGCAGACTTCAACAAAGCAACGGCTGGACATCTTATTCAGGTATTCCGACAGGCTCTCCACTCTCACGTTCAACTCGCAGGTACGGCAATAGCTATTCCTGAACTTACAGATGAACATAAGGAATGGATTGCAAAAGATTTGCTCAAGCAAATTGGTAAAGATGCTTCACTTATTGGTACTCCTGATAATGGAGAATCAAAACCAACTGATGAGGAAATTGAAATTGCGATTACAAAGGCGTATAACGATGGATATGAAAAAGCACTTGCAGAAATCGAAGCTCAAAAGCAAGGTGAAGTAGTAGCAACTACACTTTCGGGTGAAAATACACCAGAAAATACTGAAAACGTAGAAAATCCTACAGCAGAGGAAAAAACGACTGATTCAGAGGTGTCAAATTCAAACGAAACGGTAGTAGAGGATACAAACAAAAAAGAAGCAAAGAAGGCACAAAAGAATTAAATTTTGCTCTTATGAATGTAAACGACTCCGAAAAAGAAAGCTACGAGGACAATGTTCAAAAAATAGACATACTTCTCGGTGTGTCTATTTCTTCAAAAGCTCCATTATCTGATAATGATAAAAATTCTTTTAAGGATACAGGAACAGAAATTCAAAAAAATATAATCACAATTTAGTATGGCTTGAAACATAAACGACTCTCGAAAAGAGAGCTTTTCCGAAACAGGAGGACAAGTATGACAAAATGTATTTCTTACAAGGAAAGATACGTGGAGACAGCCTGTTGCAGATGAAGCATCTTTGCCATCGTCTTGAAATGTAACTGGGGATGTTAGACTTGCATTGGATACTGGATATTTTTATAGGTGGACATGATCTTCTTGGATTTGAAAACAATTGTCACAGGAAGATTACACAACAGTAGAAAAAGCGAAACTTGCTACTTTGGAAGATATAAAAACATTTGTTACAGTAGGTTTTTCAGAATCAGATTACATCTGTGATGGAACAGCTGACAATGTACAAATCCAACAAGCTATCGATGCAGTGACTACTAATTGAGGTACAATTCTTATTAAGAAAGGTACTTACAACTTCACAAACAATATCCAAATCAAAAGCAATGTAAATCTCATTTGAGAAGGTGCATGAACAATTATCAGAGGAACAACTGGAATAGGTTGACTGATATATCAAGGTACTTCAATAATTCCAACCAATGCTTCGATTAAAGATTTAGTTCTTGATTGTAATTCAGTGAGTGGAATATCTGGGATGCAAATTTTCCAATTCAATAAACTTCTTCTTGAAAACATAATTGTAAAGAATACAGTTTGAGTTTGGGGAATTAAACTTTGAAACTATAATGTTGATGCTAATGCAGAAAAGAGTTATGAGTTAACAATGAGAAACGTTGTAGTAGATACAGTAACCTGAACTTCACTAGAGGGCTTCCTGCTAACAAATACTAATAGGTTTACAATTGAAAGTTGTGTGTTCAAGAATTGTGACTTAACGAATGCTTCAACTGTATCACTATTTCTACTATGTAAAAATGGAAGATTTATAGGAAATTCTGTAGAGAATGCAGTAGATGATTATGGGCTACTCGATTTGACTGGTATAGAGAATGTTTCAGTAATAGGAAATGCACTATCACATACTGGTACAACAGGTGCTAATGGTATTGTAAATAGAAACACAAATAATGTTACAATCACTGGTAATACAATAAATGGTAAAGTGATGAGTGGTGCAGGTGGTTCAGGAATTATAGTTCTTGACTGGTCTGGAACAATTGATGCCCACACAAACCCATTCCCTTATACTGAAAATCTTGTTATATCAAGCAATGTTGTAACAGGATTTGATACCTCAATAAATTTCTCGAATTGAGATGCAAGTACAAACTGTTGATGGAGTAATATAACAATAGCAAATAATCAATGTACTTGATTTAATTATTCATTCTTAACTTCTCGTCATGTTAGTTGAAGAAATAGTGCAAGGTGGAATATAGTTTGAAATAATATAATTCCAAGAAGTGCATGAGATAAATCACTTGTATGGTTTAGAGCTACTTGAAGTTTCCAAAATACAAAACTTGTTATTAACTGAAACTCATTCAATCCAACAACTGCAAACAATACAACTGTATTCCAGTTCGATAAAGCAGACATTGTTAGATTTTGAGTTAACTATACAGAAGCTAGATGAACTGGTATAGTATACAATCTTGGTACATCAACCAATGTTACATACACAACAATGAGTGCAACACCATAATATTACAACCCGATTTGAAAAAGTCGGGTTTTTATTTATCATTCAAGTAAATTCATAATTCAAAAGCTATGTCAGCACTCAAGAAAAAATTTGATGAATTCATCCTTTCACTTCCGAAAGGAGCAACATTCTCAATTATCGGTGGAATTGCACTATATGCAGGTGCGAAAGGTTGGATTTGAGAGGCAGAAATGACTCTCATTGCAATCGTTCTTTCATCTCTAGGATATGGTACAAACCAGTACGTAAAATCTCTTTACACTGGAAAAGATGGCAAAAAGTAGTAACGTAACGCAAGAGGAACTTGTACGAACAGAGCTCCGAATAAACGAGGAACAAAAAAAAGCACGCCACGAGATGGCGAACACTTTGACTAAGGTTGTATTTGACATGGATGAATTAAAGACAGAGAATGCACTCAATAAACACACTATCAATTCTATGACAAAAACCCTCGAAAAGATAGAGTCAAAACTCGATTTATTCATTGAATCAGCGGATAAAAAGTTTGCCTCAAAAGAAGACCACAAACACAATTCAAATAGGCTCGATAAAATAGAATCAATCCTACAAAAAATCAATTGGATTGTTATTTCAGGAGTCCTTGCAGCAATTTTAGCACTAGTAGTGAAAGTATGAGCACTAGACAAGTAAGACAGAGCAAATTCAGCTATATGCTTATTGGATTTACGATAGGCATTGCTTTGGCTCTCGCAATCGTATCAGCAGTGATATTCATTTCCGAAATAATCACGGAAATAGATGAAATACACGAAGTTGTATTGAAGCTTGAAAAAGTAGAATAATCATATTTTTATGTCAGGAAAAAAATCAATACGTGTCAAAATAAAAGAGGCACGCAAAACAAAAGTAAAGGACAAACCACTTTACTACCCAAAACCAAACTCACGTGGAGAATACGTTGTATAACATATCATTTACACTATGCAAGCATACCTAGAAAATGGGCAAGGATTTGCTCAAGACTTACCAGATCCACGAGAATATCCATTTTCGGAAATCGTAGGATTTTCACAGACTTTACCAAAAGAGCTTCCTCGATCATTTCGATTGAGCGAAGCAGAAGTATTGAACCAAGAAAGTACCATGTTTTGTACTGCATTCTCTGGATGCAATACAGTAAATGAAGACAATGCACAGGAAGCAAAGAAAGTAGGTGTTCCATTCGTTCAGACAATGAATGGATATGACCTATCAGATATTTGAGTGAAAGCAGGAAAACTTGATCCACGATTCGGTGGTGCTATCAACTGGATTTTTCCATATTTGCGTACTCTAGGACATATTACTGGATGGACTACCGTAGAAAGAAACATTGAAGCAGTAAAGCAAGCAATATATACACGAGGTTGTCTTCCTACAGGTTCAAATAGAATCTCATGGGCAGAGCTAGTAAACACTAATTTCATTGTTCGAAATGAAACTCCGAATTCTCCTGGACACGCATTTTGTCTTTGCGGTTGGGATGATGATTCACAGGTTGTTATTGTGAAAAACTCATGGGGGAAAGTATGGGGATATGATGGATACTTTGAGATTCCGTATTCTCTTGTATTCAACGTGCTTTTCACTATCTATGCAACTACTGGAAAGAACGATTTACCAGCTCTATACTGGAAGAAAGGAACCATGCTAGGATACACAAACGGTTCAGAGCCAAACAGAGCCATGACACGATTCGAGCTTGCAACGGTTCTCGGTCGAATGCTTGGTGTATGGGAGAATACAGCACAGGAAATGGCAAAGCGTGGAATTTGGAACGGAGAACGTGGAATCAACACCGTTACAAGAGAGGAAGTAGAGATTATGTTCAAGCGTGCATGATTCAATAAGAAAGTGCTTTGAGTGGCAAGAATTTTGATTATACAATCACTTCTCGGATAAAGAGTGCCCCATTTTGGGGCTTTCTTTTGAAATGAAGAGGATTTTGAGTATATTGACAATGTTTTTACAATTACAATTCTCATATGGATTTCCTAGCGTTACAAACAGAGCTTGCGGAGCTTCACATGGATACCTCACCAGCATGGATTGCAGGCGGTGCATCGAATAAAAAAGCCGTGAACAAGGCATACGAGTATATCTATGATACCTACAAGGGTGCAGAGCGTGTGAAACGCAAGATATTCAAGCAGAAAGTCGAGGTTGTTATTACAGCAAATGTTGGAACATTGCCAGCGGATTTTTCACTGATTGATCGTGTTTCGCTATCACCTTTCAACACAACAACAGATATGCTAGGAAGCGACCTAGATAATGATTGCTATTATGACTTTGAGGTTACTTGACTTGGTACCGTTTCCGAACCGTACAAAATAATTGTAAACGACCAAACAGTTCCTAGACTGTATATAAGCTATGTTCCAGTGCGTGCAGACTTGGTAAATAATACCGATGCTCCAAAACTTCCGACCGAAATACACAGGTCTATTGCGGATTATGCTCTTGTGGAATACTACAGACGTATAAGAGACAACGTGGAGGCATGAAATGCACTCACTCTTGCGAATCAGTATCTTAATGAAAGACTCAAGCACCTATGATAACCAACTACCGACCGACCTCAAAGGAATATCAAGTCGAGCATGTAGACGATCTTATATGAGGTCTCGATCTTATTTCCGACCCACGACAGCTTCCAACTACACAGGGGGTAGATGCAAAGAATGTAATTTTTACTATGGGATGATTTAGGCGTTCCCCTGGTGTTATTGAGTACAGATTTTGAGATACATTTGGTACATGAATTAAGGTGCTTTCATTCGCAAGACTTGGATTTTATTTTATCCGTGCAATTCAGACAGGTTCAACAACAAAACTTCAATCCTCTGATATTCCAACTACAGGAGCATGGACAGATATTTCAGGAGGAACACTTACGACAGACCCGCTTGCAGATACTTATTTCAAATACTGGACGTTCGTAAAAGGAAAAGGAATCAATGCAGTGGTATCATCAAGCAATCCAATTACAGCCTCAACCACTCGAACTCTTACTACATCAACCGTTCTTACTCCGAATGCACTCGTAGGGAATTTTATACTTATAAATTCAGGAGCGGGGGCAGGTCAAGTGCTTCTCATCACAGGAAACACAGCGAACACGATTTACCTCGAAGGTACATTTGATACAGTACCTACCACATCGGACACTTTCGGAGTATATTCGGCAAGTGATGCGTTATTTTTGGGGAATAAGAACAATCTCATCAGAAAGATATTTTGACCATCAAGCGTATCAACCATAGGAACACAGAATTTCTATTCAATCGAATGGCACAAGAATAGGCTTTTCGGTTCTATCAATGGGCGTGTGTACTTCTCTAATCTTGGTGCAGGTGACTATTTTTGACCAGATAGTTATATTGAGGTTGGCGATCAATTCGGGGATAATCCTCCGATTATCAAAAGTCTCGGTGACAGGCTCGTAATTTATGCGAACAACGGACGGTACGATTTATACGGAGACAATCCAGACAACTTCCAACTCGTGAAGCGTGGAGAAAAGAGTACGAAAAACGCAAGCGTTGCAAACGGAACGAATACGCAGTATTTCTTCTCTTTTCAGGGGCTAGAATCACTTGCAATCGCAGACAATCAAACGGTTGCGGAATCACTCCCAATCTCTCGAAATCTCATGCTCCTAAATAATTTCGGAGCATATTCAAAGACAGAGGTATACAACAATCGTGTATACATATTCAGTAATACAACACAGTACGGAACATCTCCAATCACTGGATTCGTATACGACATCGAAATGAGTCTTGCAAAAGGCTATCCAGTATGGAGCAAAATAGAACTTCCAAAAACAGTGACGGCGGTATGGTTTGAAAAATCAGACAGCAGGCTATATATTGCAATGGACGGTTGTATAGGATACCTGAATGAATCATCCACTTATTCGGATATAGGTTCAGCACCAGATTATTTCTCATCAACTTATACAACAGGGCGAAGAATTCAAAAGGATCGAGAAAGAAAGAAACTATACAGGAAATGCAGAGACGTATTCAACGTATCGCAGAGTGGAACAGTGAACATATACGTATCCTATGACGGTGGAACATTTACGCTCTTAAACTCGCAGGCATTCACTGGAACATCGCAGTCAGTAGAACTTGAGATAAACACGTTCCTGAATCGTCTTGCAAAAGACATATCGTACAAATACGAAGTAACTTGGTCTTGAGTGGCAGGAGTATTCGAAAACGTAAGCCACGATACATACTATACCTATACTGCAAAACCTCTATAATATGGCTCTCTCACAGTACGAACTTGAAAATAGACTCCTTCAACTTGAAGGAGCATTTCAGCGTTTGGCTGGACTTGGAGGTCGTGTGGTATCCATGCAAGAACCAGAAGTACCATTCAATGGGATGCAATGGTTCGATTTGAACGCATGAGTAGAAAAAACATGGAGGGATAATAAATGGGAGTCATCAGCATTACAGCCAAGCGGAGTAGTTGCAGGTTCTTACACATCGGCAGATATAACAGTAAATCAATACTGAATAATTACATCAGCGGCAAGTGGAATTGCTCCATTCCCTCCGCTACATGGTTGTGCATTATGGACTACTGGAAATTCAATCCCACAAAATACATACACACCAATCACATTTACAAATGAGTGGTTCGATCCGCAGAACATGCACAGTATTGTAACAGATACTAGTAGGATTTATACACTTGGTACATGAGCATATACAATGCTTGGAAACGTTACTTTTAATATAAACGTAGCAGGTACAGATTGCTCACTTATACTTATGAAAAATGGCTCATCGTACCGCTCGGTCGATAGAGTAAACGCAGCAACGAACAGTGGAACATACACACTCAAGGTTGCGGCGGTCGTAGACACCGTACCATGAGACTACTTTGAGCTTGTAGTATACAACAGCTTCGGTGGAACGGTTACACTTTCAGGAAACGTTGGCGAAAATGTTTTTTCAGCTATACGAAACTCATAAAATTCATATACTATCCGATAAAATACAGGAACTAT
The DNA here is from genome assembly GCA_964608655.1 of uncultured Candidatus Saccharibacteria bacterium. Classification (GTDB taxonomy): domain Bacteria; phylum Patescibacteriota; class Minisyncoccia; order Phycocordibacterales; family UBA9973; genus UBA4124. The sequence goes on from CAZSQH010000023.1 coordinate 9,649, forward strand.
GGCAACCCAGAAAAAAACGCTCACGGCAGGTCAAAAATCCCTACAAGAAAACAGGGGTTACAATTCACTGTACAGAACATATATTGAACAGTGAAAAACTCCGCAGGAAGCGGAATCACTTGCGAGTATGACTTATGCACAGAAAGGTCAGAAAACAAACAAGACATCATCAGGAGCACCAACGCAAGTAAGCAATCAGGATTACTCTTTCATGGCTCCCGAAAAAACAGCAAGCCAGATGGGAGAGGAATTCAACAAGCAGTGGCAGGATTATATCAACGCTCAACAGGGTGCGTATGGAATTGAAACAGGGCGTGGACTTGAGAAATTCCAGCAACAGCGACAGGATATTGATATTCAGCGACAGAGGAATGCAGAGGATTATGCAAAATACACAAGCCGTGAACAATCGGATTTCAACCGAAACCTTGCCATGAGAGACAAGGATTTTGCAACGAAACTTTCACAGGCAGCAAACGCCTATGGACAACGTGGACTTCTTACAGGTGGTATTTTCAAAAAAGCATCATCAGGTGCGGTTCAGGACTTCGGGGAAGAAAACGTATACCTCAAAACACTCTCGCA
>CAZSQH010000024.1:0-2457 GCA_964608655.1 uncultured Candidatus Saccharibacteria bacterium
GCGTGAACAATGATCTGGTACAGTGCAACACGACGCTCGAGATCGCTGATGGAAGCTTCTTCATCGGGAGAAAGTTCAAGATTTGGGAGAAGTGACCGTGCTTTTATTAAAATTAAAGTTGCAGCAACTGCCAAAAAGTGTGCAACTTGATAGGGCAACATCCCTTTTGTTTGAATATGTGCAATAAAATCATCAGTTACACTTGCAAGTGAAATATCGTTAACAAAGAGTTTTCTTTTTTCAATAAGCTCCAGAAGTACTTCAAGGGGGCCTTCAAATTGAGGATGTTTTATTTGAAACGATGCTGTTTCTGTGGCGTCCATGTAGTTATAAGTATACGAAATAAAGTGATTTTTGTATAAAAAAGAATCCGGCCTTCCAAAAGTTGGAAGGCCGACAGGCGATACTCTCTATGTATAAAATAGAGATAAAAAAGAACTAAAAGAAACAAAAATATAAAGAGAGGTGAATACTCGGTGGGTGGTAACGCAAAATCAGGTTACCTAAAAAATAAAGTACGCTCGCGTTTGCCAATGGCAAAGTATTACATTCTGTACACGCGGATTTGAGGCCATGTAGTGGCATGAAAGACAACAGAAACTGTTGCCAGTTCCCTCTTTTTAGATTGTTCCTTTTAAAAGAACTGTTATGCAATGGCGAAATAAACCATCTGCTTCCGCATTGTACCACGATAAAAAATAAAAAGCAAGCATTTCTGCTTATCTTTTTAAGTATTTTTTTGAAAAACTAGTATCCCTCCTCGTTCAACCTTTCATCGATTCGGTTCATATCTCTTGGGAACATTGATGCCTCACGAATATTTTTCAACTGAAGAATTTGCATGGTGATACGCTCTGCACCAAAAGCAAATCCACCTTCTGGAGGAACTCCATATTTAAATGCTTGTAAAAACATTTTAATTTTATTAGGATCCATCTTCCACGCATGAACATGTTCCATGAGTTGTTTGTAATCGTTGATTCTTCGCCCTCCTGAAAGCCATTCAACACCTCTGCAGATCAGATCCATCCCTTCGTTATATTCTGGATCTGCAGGATTTGGGTACACATAAAATGGTTTTTTCTTTGTTGGATAACCATAAATAAATACAAAATCTGAACCAGTTTCTTCTTTTATGATTTCACAGATTTCTCTTTCATCTTGAGGATTTGTATCTTTTTCCCCCCTAACATCACGTCCAGTTTTTTCAAAAATCTTTTGCTGCACTTCACGAAGAGAAAGTGTCGGTGTCTTGTTTATCATCGTGGGTAGCTCTACTCCCAATAATTTCAACTCTTCAACGTTTCTTTGTTGTACTTCTTTTAAAATGTAACGTACTGTTTCTTCTGCCATATCTCGCACATCTTCCCATGATTCAATAAACCCCATTTCTGCATCAAGAGAAACCACTTCCGTTAAATGTCTTGTTGTGGAGGATGGTTCAGCACGAAATACCTTGTTAACTGAAAAACATCGTTCAAATGCTGTCATTACAATTTGCTTATATAGTTGGGGAGATTGACTCAGGTATGCCTTCTTATTGAAATAATCCAACTGAAAGACCTCTGCTCCACCTTCAGCAGTTGCAGGGGTAATCGAGGGTGCTTGAAATTCAAAGAATTTATTCTTTTTCATAAATTCTCTAAAAGAATCTATTACTGTTTCTTGAACTTTAAATATCGCTCTTATTTTTGGATGCCGTAAGACAAGAGCTCTGTTGTCGAGTTCAGTGGTGAGATCTAGGTTATAGCCAGTCAATGACATATCAAATGGCAACACCTCTGCTTCTGAAAGAATAGTAAGATTTGTTATTTCTAATTCAATGGCACCATTTTGTTTATCAGCAACAATATTTTTTTCAGGGCGTTTATTTACAATACCTTCAACGGTCACAGCAGATTCTATCCGCGTATTTCTTGCAATCTCGATGACTTCCGATCGGTTTGGAAGCACAACTCCCTGGATGGTTCCTGTCATATCCCGAAAGTCAAAAAAGACCATCTTACCTTGATCTCGGCGTACATCTACCCAACCCTTGATGAGCACAGTCTCCCCTGCTTTTTGTCCCAAATCTCCAATATAGGTTCGTTCCATAGGGGCTTATTTTACAATAAAATTAGGTATAAAAAAAGCCTCCGTAAGGAGGCTTTGTAACTAGTTAAGATTAATCGCAAGTTGCGCTGCGGTGTAAAGACGTTTAAACACACCATCTTTCACCTGAAGTAACTCTTCTTTTTTTCCTGATTCAATTATTTTTCCTTTCTGAAGAACAATAATTCTATCAACTATTTTTAATGATAAATATCTATGAGAAATAATAAGTGCCGTTTTCTCTTGTACTACTTGTCGATACTGCTCAACAATTTCTTGCTCGGCTTCTGGGTCAAGGGAAGAAGTAAACTCATCAAGAATGACGAAATTAGGATTTCTATAGATAAGTCCCCCTAGCGCAAGTTT
>CAZSQH010000024.1:2467-9786 GCA_964608655.1 uncultured Candidatus Saccharibacteria bacterium
ACCAGAGAGTTTTATAGAATCTTTAAAAATTCTATCCACCTTGTGATTGAGTTTGTTGGGAAGATTTTCAGCATATTCTTTTAACCCAACCTTCTCCAATATTTCCCATATTTGAAAATCGCTATAATCATTTTCTGGCTTAGAGGCAAGAAGTGCCCCCTTCACTGTTGTTTTTAAAGTAGCAAAATCTTGGAATAATGCCCCGGTCATTTTTAACAAACTACTCCTTTTCACTAACCGAAGATCGATGCCATTAATACGAATGCTCCCTTTTGTAGGATCGTAAAACCGTAACAAAAGAAGTCCAATAGTTGTTTTTCCTTCGCCATTTTTTGCAATGAGCCCAAGCGTTTCTCCTGGTTTTATTTCAAACGTAGCTCCTTCAAGTACAAATTGTTCAGTTCCCGGATACTTAAAATACACATCTTCAAATTCAATATGTGGGGGGCGTGTATTGTCGATGTCAAACGCATCGGCCCTATCTACAATTGCTGGAGTTGAGTCAATTATTAGGAAAAAGTCTTCCGCTCTTTTTGTTGCAATCTCAAGATCAACCCACCGCATCGATGCAGCATCAAGTTCAGTGAACATTCTATTGATAGAACTAAATAAAATAAACATGGTTCCTACTGGGACAATACCCTGTGCAACCATGGTAATTACTGAATAAAGGAGCACTGCGTAAAGCAAATAAAACCATATATCGCTCCAATAACCAATTTTTGCAAAATAGTCATTGTTACGATACCCGATAAAATTTAACTTTGCCCGAATACTATTAAATAAATTGAAATAAAACATTCGAGAGTTATTGAGCGTAGACTCTTTTGTTCCTAAGTACGACTCAAGAGACCCACGGTACCGCCTGATTTCATTGAGTCGTTTTTCTTGGGTGTAATTTTCCACTTTTCTCTTTCGGGTTAAGTAAACTCTCGGCAAAACCATAAGAACCACAACAAAAAAATACCACCATGCGATTGTTGCTAGCATTATTGCTGCAACAATGACCGTAAGAAAGGATATACCCAATCCCCATTGAATAGAAAATATTTCATTAATGACATCCTGGTTACGGTTTGCATTATTCAATGCGTCTTGCATTGTAGGATTTTCCCTATCTTGCAAATCGTATTTGATGTAAGACCGCCAATAGAGTTGCTGCGCTTCTTCAGTTGTTTTTTTCCTAAACCGTAATTCAATGATTTTTACCAAGTATTTTATTGTTCTTGGAATAATATCAACTACAAATATAGCGAGTACTGCGATAAGGATGGAAACTGTTGCGAAGATCGATTCTTGTCCGGTAAGTTTATTTGTTACTTGCCCAAAAACCCATGCATCGAGTGCCCATGCTTGAGTTGCAAGACATGACAACAAAAAACCAGCGATGAATAATCGTCTATTATTCTTGTTTCCCAAAAGTAGTTTGTTTGTTCGTTGTAAAATACGAACATTAGAAACAATCTTTTGTTTAATTTTTCTCATTTGTATTTATTTTTTAAAGTTCAAAATAGTTTTTTCAACAACAGAATAACACAATTTTTACTAAAAGTCAATCTAAAAGATTTGGTTTTTTATGAGTTCTTTATACTCTGCACATCGTTTTTTGAGTTCCTCGTGTGTCCCACTGTCAACAATCTTTCCTTCTGAAACCACGAAAATAGTATCTGCATCCATTACAGTTGAGAGTCGGTGCGCAATCATGATGGTGGTTCTCCCTTTCGCACTCCTATTGATTGCTTCATGAATTAATTTTTCGTTAATTGAATCAAGAGCTGATGTTGCTTCATCAAAGATGAGGATTTTTGGATCTTTAATGAGTGCTCGTGCGATGCCAATACGTTGCCGTTCCCCTCCTGAGACTTTGATTCCCCCTTCTCCTATCACTGTATCGAGTCCATGATCTTTTAATTTTGCAACAAAATCATCCAAAGAAGCATCAGAAACTACTTGTGTGAGTCTCTCTTGGGAAACAACAGCCCCTTCAGGTAATCCAAATATTATATTGTCTTTAATGCTTCTATCAAAAAGATCTATTTTTTGTTCAACATTACCTATTTGAGAACGAAGCCATTTTAGATCGATTTCTTTTATGTTTATCCCATCAATAAGAATTTCTCCCGCGGAAACATCATAAAAACGACGCATAAGATTTACTATAGTTGACTTCCCTGATCCAGATACTCCAACAAATCCAACCTTCGCACCAGCAGGGATACTAAAAGTTACGTTTTCAATTGCATGCTCTTCTTTTTTATTTGAAACCTCCTCATTTTCTATTTCTTTTGCTGATTGCCTATAGGGGTAGGCAAAAGAAACATTTTTAAATTCAATACTCCCATTAAACGGTTGTAGCGCTATTCCCCCAACAGATGCGTCAATATCCGGCGTGATATCCATTAAATCAAAGAATTTTTTTATTTCTACCATTTGAAAAATAAAATGACGCTGGAGATTCATTATTTGAACAAGATTTCCAAAAATATTTCCTACCCAAGAGAAAAATGTGACAAGCATTCCTGTTGAATGTTGCCCTATAAATATTAAATATATTCCTACCCCCAATGATGCATATCGGCCAAGGAAAATAAGAATCTTATGCAGGTAATGAAAATCTAAATAACGAGTCCACGTTTCTGTTGCATAATCTGAAATAGTTGCATATTTTTTATCAAAAGCGGTCAGTGTTGCTTCTTCTTTTGCTTCTGAAATAACAAGTGTTGCGTTTCGATAAAGCTCAGAAGAAAGTTTTGATTGTTCTTGATTATTTTTTCTTATTTGGTCAATAAGGGGAAGAAATTTCTTATTTCTTCCTTGTGATACGTACACATACAAAAGAACAAATGTAAACGCAATTAATGCCACACGCCAGTCAAAAAAAGCGAGGATGATAAGCGTTGCGATGATCTGTAGTACATTCGGGAGTATAGTATACAAAATTGTATACATAATGTTGGTAAGGGCTGATTGCCCTTTATATACCACGGTCTGCTTTACTCCTGAGTGCTCATTGGTGTGCTGCCCTATTGAAAAGCCTAACATTTTTCCAATAGAACGTACTGAAAATGCTCGTTAAATGTGATGATCTAAATGATTTACTTCAATTTTTTCTCGAATATATGATAGTACTTCGGACTGAAGGAAAAAAATAATCGCTGAAATTGAAAAGAAAAATATAGTACTGTTTACATCTTGTGCCAAAACTGCATCTACCGCTTTCCCGAAAAGATAGGGAGAAAATGTTGCCACCACTTGGATGACCAGGATCATCAATGTGATAATCGTAAAATACTTCCAAAAAGGACGGAAGAAAAGAAGGATTCGCTTTAAAAACCCTTTTTCAGACTTAACTCGTGAGGCCGGTTGCTTCATACGCTTTCTGTAATTTTGCCATCGCTATTTCGTTTGCTTTAACGGCGCCTTTAAGAAGGATTTCTCGAACAAGTTCTGGGTTTTGCGCGTACCATGCGCGACGTTCACGTATGGGGGTAAGAAATGAAATAATAGCAGCAATCAAAAGTTTTTTTGCTTCTCCATAACCAAGTCCTTTTGTGTAGCTTGCTCTAAGTTCTGTTGAAGAATCAAAAAGTTTATGGATTTGATAGAGGATAAGTTCGTCAGGATTTTTCTCTTCGTCAGGGGTTCGAGAGTCTGTCGGAATACTCATTACTGCTTTCGCTATCTCTTCGTCGGTCGCAGACAGTGCAATCGTGTTGCCATAACTTTTTGACATTTTTTGTCCGTCAGTTCCTGGAATTATTCCCATGTCTTTTAAGACAATCTCCTTTGGTTCTTTAAATAAAGTTCCATATTTATTATTAAATTTATTTGCAATCTCACGCGCATATTCGACGTGTTGTGTTTGATCTTTTCCTACAGGAACCACATCGGTGTCATACAACAAAATATCGGTCGCCATAAGTACGGGATAGTCAAACGTACCAACATTGACCTCTTTTTTCTTTGCTTCTGCATCTTTATATGCGTGAGCTTGTGAAAGAAGTGGCACCGTGACGAGACAGTTAAATATCCAGGTAAGCGCTGTATGTGCTGGAACATCAGATTGTTTAAAAATAACCACCTTTTCAGGATCAAGTCCAACAGAAAGATAGTCAAGAACAAGCGCTTCGGTGTCAGCGATCAATTCTTCTTTTGTTGGTGTCCCAGTGAGTGCATGCAAATTTGCTATAAAAATAAACTCCTCATATTCGTCCTGAAGGTCAACAAACTGCTTCAATGCACCAAAATAGTTACCAATATGGATGCGCCCAGTCGGTTTCATTCCAGAAAAAAGGCGTTTTTTGCCTTCTGATGTGGATTTCATGTGCATATAGTACCAAAAATAGTGGATTTTGTAACGCTAAATTTATAACGCAAAGTGCTACAATGAGTGTACTAATGGCAAAACCAGTATCGTTGCACAATTTACGTATCCCCCCGCATCACCTTGAAAGTGAGCAGGCAGTACTTGGCGCACTCATGCTTCGTCCTTCAGCCATTCATGAAGTGGTTGATATGCTCACTCCTGAAATGTTTTATGCAAAAAAACATGCAATTGTATACCAAACAATTGTAGAGCTCTCTATGAAGGGAGAGCCGATAGATGTGCTCTCTATTGGAGCAAAACTAAAAGAAAAGAAAACCATCAACGATGTCGGAGGAAATACATACCTCAACGAATTGATGGGAAATGTCCCCTCTACGGTAAACATCAGACATTATGCAGAGATTGTATATAAAAAATTTATCCTTCGATCACTCATCGATGCCTCTGAGCAAATAGCGAGTCTTGCGTATGAAGAAAACGATATGGACGCAGCAACAATTCTCGACACTGCAGAAAAAAATATCTTTCGAATCTCTTCATCACTCAATGTAAAAAATGCCTTTGTTTCTATTAAACAATCCCTTGTTGAAGCATGGGAACAAATCGAGCATCTTCATGAAAACAAAGATGAGATCCGCGGTGTGCCGACTGGGTATGCAGATTTAGATAATCTCATCGCCGGATTACAAAAATCTGATCTCATTATTCTTGCTGCTCGACCAAGTATGGGTAAGACGACGTTTGCACTTGATATCATGCGCAATGTCGCACTTTCAGGGCGACCAGTCGGAATATTTTCTCTTGAAATGAGCGCGAATCAACTCGTTAACCGTATGCTCTCTGCGGAGTCTCGAGTTGATGCGTGGAGTATTAGAACTGGACACGGTCTTTCAAGCCAACATTTTACCGCACTTCAGGAAGCCGCAGCTCGTTTACAGAAAGCCCCCATTTACATAGATGACCAAGCAGGAAACTCTATTGTTAAAATGCGTGCAGTTGCTCGACGTCTCAAAGCAGAGCATGGACTAGAACTTATTGTAGTTGACTACCTCCAGTTAATGTCGACATCTAAAAATTATGACAGTATGGTCAACCAAGTAACTGAGATTTCTCGCTCATTGAAGCAACTTGCTCGAGAGTTAAATGTCCCCGTACTGGCACTTTCACAACTTTCACGTGCAGTTGAATCTCGAGGAGGAAAACCACGCCTCTCTGATCTTCGAGATTCAGGCTCTATTGAACAGGATGCTGATCTTGTGATGTTTCTTCACCGTGAAGATCGATACAAGGAGCAGTCAGAAAAAGACAACATCACTGAGGTGCTCATCGAAAAACATCGAAATGGACCTGTAGGTGCTGTAAAGCTTTACTTTGATACCAAAACAACCAGTTTTCTCACGGTTGATAAACAACACCAATCATTTAAAGCAACATCCCTAGATGATTTCTAATAAGGTATAATCGGACGTGATGGATGATCAACTTGAACGACTAGAGAAGCTATTTCTCAAATTTCCTGGTATTGGACATCGACAAGCAAAACGTTTTGCTTATTTTATTCTCACCCAACCAGAAACGTACGTCACTGCGCTCTCTCAGGCACTTCTAAGCTCTCGAGCACTTGCACAAACATGCACCCATTGCTATCGCATTTACGAAGGTGCTCCGGGAATGTGTGCCATTTGCAATGATGACCATCGAGATAAAAGTACTCTTATGGTGGTAGAACGAAGTCAAGATATAGAAAGTTTCTCAAAAACAGACTATCGAGGGTTGTTTTTTGTGCTTGGAGGGCTTATTCCTATTGTTCAAAAAAATGTTCTTGAGGGTACCAACATCGCCTCACTTAGTGAACGTGTAAAAAAGGAACACGGTATGTTAAAAGAGATTATTCTTGCATTCCCTATTACTCCCAATGGAGAGCACACGGACACAGTACTTAGAGAAACACTCGCTTCTTATAAAACAGTAAAGGTATCAAGCCTAGGGAGAGGGCTCTCTACAGGTGCAGAATTGGAGTATGCTGATGCCGCATCACTTTCTGCTTCATTAAAAAAACGGGAATAAAAAAATAACCCTCTTCGGATTATTTTTATTTTATAGCGGTAATTTTTACTTTTATAAACGGCTGTCGGTGACCATTCTTTTTGAAGTAGCGACTTTTTTGCTTGTATTTGATAACAGTCACTTTTTGAGCACGTCCCACTGAGAGTACTTCTCCTTCAACAAGTGCTCCGTCAATATACGGTGTCCCGATAGTGGTATCACTTCCATTATCAACAAGGAGTACATGGTTAAAGGTTACACTATCTCCTTTTGTTCGCTCTTCTTTAAATTTTTCAATAGTCACCACGTCCCCAACTGATACACGGTACTGTTTCCCTCCAGTTGCGATAACTGCAAACTCATCAGCGCTAGCTTTTGCTTTTTTCGAAGCTTTTGCAGGAGATGCTTTTGGGGCTGATTTTTTTGTGGTTTTTGCTGTCGCCATGGCTTTTATAATAGACCGACAGTGTACCAGAATATCTATTTTTTGCAACCGCTAGTATCCCTTCTGCTTTATTCTTTATTCTTTCCCTTTTTCCCTATATAATTCAAGGAATGATTGCCAGATACACGTATAACGGCCTCACTTGGGTAGACCTCGAATCTCCAACAAGAGAAGAAGTTGCCCATATTTTGGAAGAATTTGACCTCCCGGAGCTTGTCGGAGAAGAAATCCTTACCAATACCCTCCGGTCAAGAGTTGACCTTTATGATGATTTTATCTACCTTATCTTGCACTTTCCCACAGGAAGCGGTGAGGATCTTGGTAAGTCTGGCGAGCAAGAAGTTGACTTTATCTTAGGAAAGAAATTCCTCGTCACCGTTCGTTATGAACTTCTTGACCCTATACACCAATTTGCGAAACTTTTTGAAAGAAATTCACTTGGTTCAAGTGAGCGACTTATGAATCATTCCGGGTATATATTTATGGAAATGATGAAACAAT
>CAZSQH010000025.1:0-9455 GCA_964608655.1 uncultured Candidatus Saccharibacteria bacterium
GTCCTCACCTGTAGCATCAGCTTCGAAGGTGCGAACTGCACTTGAAGATACGTACTCTACCATGATGCCTTCTGCGTATACCGCATGAGCTTCACCGAGAGCAGTACCAGTACGATCACCAGATACAAGATCTTCACCAGACTCATCTTCTACGTCGATAGCAGCACGTTCGGTAGAAGTAATTTCTGCCTTAAGTGTGTCACCAGCGTCGAGAGTGTCAGAAGTTGAAACAAAGTCAACTTCAACAGTGAATTCTACTTCTTCTCCAGCATCGATAGTGATATCGAGGTCATCGAAGGTAATAGTTTCTGTACTTCCATCAGCATCTGAAGAAAGGAAATTCTCTGATCCAATTTCGTCACCATCCATAAAGAGGGTAGCGCTTGTGACGAGATCGTCAGGGTCGTTACCTGTAGCTTCTACAGAAGTAAAGAGAACTGGGATTTCATCAATGGTAAGATCTGAATCTCCATCCGCTTCAAGAGTGAATGCAAGAATTTCAACACCATCAGTGTCATCGCTATCATCGATATCGATCACATGAGCTTCGTTGATATCATCAGCATCATCTGTGAGAGAAACCTTGAGTTCTACGTCAGCTGCGGTTGAGAATGTCTCAAATGAGAACTGTCTTTCACCAGCATCGGTAGTAGTATCGTCGTTTCCGTCAGTGATGTCGTCAGTTGAAGTATCTGAGATAGTTGCACCATCAGCATCCTTGAATCGGATTGCTTCAAATGCAACGTTCCAGTTTTCACCTGCGTTTGTTGAATCAAGATTTGAAAGACCAGAAACAGCAACAACAAGGTCAGCTGTTTCCTCTGCTTCGATTACTGCGCCAGAAAGTGAAACTGTTCGGCTGTAATCATTGTCTTCATCGAAATCTTCTGCGTCAACACGAGCAACTTCTTCGCCGTCGAGCCATACAGAGATCTCAGATGCATAATCATCGAGATCATCGTCTGCGCCTGAATCAGCGTAGTCGAAGTCAAGTGTAACTGCAGTAAGCTGGATGTCAGATCCTTCGTCAGCCTCGATTTCGAGACCAGCAACCTTCACATCTTCTTCATCTTCTCCAACTTCTTCATTGCTGTATGCAGAGATGAAGTCAGCTTGATCGATAGATCCTGCTCCACCGTTAAGGGTAGAACCTGATCCTGAACCAGAACCTGAGCCTGAGCCAGATCCTGAACCAGTTGAGGTTACTGCAGCGAGCTTAGCGCCGGTCATAGGACCAACCACGCCGTCAGCGGTAAGGCCGTTAGCAGCTTGATAACACATAACAGCAGCTTTGGTGAGTGAACCGAAGTTCATGGTCTCCATACCTGCAGAACCTACTCCAGAAGCAGCCACTTTACATGAAGTCATGTTAAGTGTCTGTTGGAGTGACATAACTTGCGTACCAACTGACCCTTGTTTAAGAGTAGTTGAGTGCATATAAGCAGCGTTTGCATTTGATGCTACGAAAGCAAAAGCAAATACAAATGCGCTTACAAAAATTTTCTTTGTAATAGACATAATATTTATCGTTATTAATTTCACATATGAACATAAAGTGTCGGCAGTTCGACAAAACCGCCTTTTGATATGTGAGGTTGTTTAGTGTGAGAGCCTTTATCTCCCTCACAAAAAACGAGTAACGCATCTATCATATATATGAATATATATGACATCTGCCGTGTCGACAGGGCCGATATCGCGAATCCATATTTCATTACGAAATATAGATTCGAATTCGAGCGACCATCGAAAACTTATAAAGTAACACACGCCATACTTGCGTACAGCGAATGCTCTATGAAATTTTCAATGATCAACTCTGGCGTGGTTGCCCACGCACATGTCTTTGTACAAAAACAAAAGACGATACCATAATAACACAGAAGTCCTTGTGGGACCAGTGCATTATGATTGGTATAGTATAAAACCTTTTGTTCTAAGGTGCAAAAACATGACGTGGCTCTCCACGTATGTATTGAGACGCAAACAGAAGCCCTATATTACAACACAAACTAGACTGCCAAATAGATGCTCCAGCGCTTGTTTCCACGCTTTGAAATTTTGCCGTTTGCAACAAGAAATCCGAGCTCTCGCTGAATCGTCTTTTCGCTCACATCGGGGAAGAGTGATGAGATGTCTTTTATGTTTACAGATTTTCTCTCATTTATATAGGACAGAATTTTTTCGTGTCTGTTAGATTTGTTTATTGTATTTAAATGCTTTTTTTCTTGGACATTATTGGTTTGTGTCTGTAACTTAAAGGACATGTTCGTATTAAATGTCCTTTTATCTAAAACATGTCCTTTATCATCTGCTGGAGCGATAGGAAAGAGTGTCGCTATTGTTGTGTCTGTATAGTACGCGCTGTCTGAAAAATATTTTACTTCAGCTTCGATAATAGATGCGTTGTGTTCGCTAATAAGTTGTGCCAATACAGCAGATTGGAGGAGTGCTCGTATGAGCACTCCTTGTTGCTGTCGCTCTTTATCTGTGGCATCTATGAGTGCCACTGCGAGTGTTCGCAGTTTCAGTCGAAGCGGATCGTGTTCAGGGAGATGTGCTGTCACCAAAAATAGTGCGGCAACTATCTTTTGTCCTTTAGAAGATACTCCTCTGTTTTCTGAAATTGCTTGTTTTATCATAGTTATTTTATGTCTTTTATAATGTCTTTTTATGGTGTCTTTTAAGAAAAATGTTATGGACAGTATAAAGGACATTTATCTCGTTGTACACATTCATGCTGTGTTGAAATAAACCTTATAAATCAATAGTTTTTTAACAACAACGTTGCTATACTCATACAGTACAAGAGGAAAACGCATGGGAAAGAAATCACCACCGCAAAAGAAGGGGAAGAGAAGCAGCAACCATATCGTATGGGGACTTGTATTTCTCCTATGTGCGATTCTCACCTTTGGAGGTATGAGCGGATTTGCAGGAACGGGGGGACTCCTCTTTGCAGGACTTGCACAGTGGTTGCTCGGGAGTGGAGCCATCATCTTTCCCCTATTTTTTCTCACTGCGGGAGTGCTTGTGATACGAAAACGACGTCTCGAGGTCAGTATACGAGAGTGGGTGGCACTATGTATTGGGTTTGCCGGACTGTTGGGACTCATTTCAACTGGTACCCCTTATTATGGTGGTATCATCGGACGCATCATCGCACTCCCTATCGTCTCTGCGTTTGAACCAGTATTTGCGGGAATTATCCTTGGATTTGTAGTGGTAGGATCGTTTGTTATCTTTTTTGATCGAACACCAAACCTATTCCCCTATTTTTCAAAAATCTGGCAGGGGGTGCGACTATTTTTTTCTCGACCTCTTTTCAAAAAAAATACTCCTGACACAGACCAGTTTTATGAAGATGTTTCTCAAGAAATGGAGATTCCTCCCCTTTCCGCACAAGAAGCTACTGAGACAACTGCACCCATGGCTACCTCTGCATCACTAAAAGTAACTGACGCGTCAACGCAAAATGACTTCACGATCAGTACCAAGCGTCCAAAACAACTCGGCACCTACACCCCTCCACCAATAAAGCTTCTTGAATCTGACAGAGGAAAAGCAAACGTCGGCGATGTAAAAGCAAATGCAAATATCATCAGGAGAACCCTTGCAAACTTTGGTATTGAAGTAGAAATGGATGAGGTGACCATTGGTCCTACGGTCACTCGCTACGCGCTCAAACCTGCACAAGGAGTGAAGCTTTCTCGTATTGTTGGACTCCAAAGTGACCTTGCCCTTGCCCTTGCGGCGCACCCTATCCGTATCGAAGCGCCTATTCCTGGAAAATCGCTCGTGGGAATTGAGATTCCAAACAAAACAAAAGCAACTGTTGGGCTTGCCTCCCTCATTACTGACCCACTTTTTGCACAGTCACACACACCACTGCTGACTGCTGTAGGAAGAAACATTGCAGGAAAGCCGGTCTGCAAATCTATCGCAAAAATGCCACACCTCTTGATCGCAGGAACCACTGGTTCTGGAAAATCAGTAACCATTCACGCACTCATCGTTTCCCTTCTGTACCGTCATGGACCTGATGATTTACGATTTATCTTTGTTGATCCAAAGCGTGTAGAGCTCCCGCTATACAATGGTATCCCTCACTTACTCACACCAGTAATCACCGAAGCGAAAAAAACTATCTTAGCACTCAAGTGGGCTGCAACCGAGATGAACCGCCGCTACGACATTCTTGAAAGTGAAAGCGTGCGAGATATCGAGTCATATCACAAGAAAGTAGAGGCAGGAAAAGTAAGAGCTGATTCTGATGAAGAACCTGATCGTATGCCCTATATTGTCATCGTCATCGATGAGCTTGCTGACATCATGCAAGCATACCCTCGAGAGCTTGAAGCGGCTATTGTTCGCCTTGCGCAGATGTCTCGAGCAGTGGGAATCCACCTCATCCTCTCCACACAGCGTCCTGAAGTAAACGTCATCACTGGACTCATTAAGGCAAACGTTCCGTCTCGTATTGCCCTTCGAGTCCCTACACAAATAGACTCTCGAACTATATTGGACGCTGGAGGAGCTGAAAAACTCCTCGGGCAAGGAGACATGCTCGCTATCGTGGGAGAGAACCAGCCAGAGCGTCTCCAAAGTGCATTTATCACTGAGGATGAGGTAAAAAATGTGGTAAAATACCTGAAGGAAACGTTTAAAGATGACGTACGTGACTCTATTGAGCTCACCGGAACGGTAAGTGGTGATAAGGCAATGTTCTCTGATTCGATCGATGGGGATGATGATGACGATCTCTACGAAGAGGCACGAATGATCATAGTCGAGGCAGGAAAAGGATCGACTTCATATCTCCAGCGAAAACTCAAGGTGGGCTATGCACGAGCAGCCCGTCTGATGGATATGCTCGAAGAACGAGGTGTCATCGGACCTGCTGATGGTGCGAAACCACGAGAAGTGTTGGTCGAGAAACTAGCCAACCCTGTCAGCGACGAAGTTGCTGACGATATGAAACTCTCATAAAAACATCCCATGACACAACAATCCCCAAAGAAACAAATATCGTTCGTCACTGGTATCGTTGGAGTGGTTATTGTTGCGATTGTTGTGTTTGTGCTTGGAAATGCAAAAGATGTTTTCTTTGGATCCCCGTTAAGCGTCACTACTGTAAAAGATGGTGCGACACTTGTTGATGGATTTCTCCCAATACACGGGGTCGCACGACACGCAAAAAATATATCGGTCAACGGGAGATCGCTCTTTATTGATCGAGAAGGAAACTTTGCCGATGGGGTCATCCTCTCTCCTGGGTACAACGTCGTTGAAGTTGCCCTGCTTGATCAATTTGGTAAACAAAAAGTAAAAACATACCACCTCGTCCTCGACCACACCAACACCATTGCTCAAATAAAAAAGTCGTCGAGCAATCTTTATCAGCAACAATAATACAGCAAAAGCTATGGCATTAAAGAAATCAAAACCAAAGAAAGAAAAAGAAGACAACGCATCCATCGAAGAAACTATCCGTTCCATACAAACAAAGTTTGGTGAAGGTGCCATTATGAAACTTGGAGAAACTCCGAAGGTAGACGTGAGTACCATCCCTACCGGCTCAATTGGTCTTGATATCGCACTGGGTATCGGAGGTATCCCTCGAGGAAGAATTGTCGAGATATTTGGACCAGAATCTTCAGGAAAGACGACCCTTGCCCTTCATATCGTTGCTGAAGCTCAGAAACTCGGCGGCGTCTGTGCCTATATCGATGCAGAACATGCAATGGATCCTGAATATGCTGGCAAAATAGGCGTCAACATAAACCAGCTCCTCATTTCACAACCTGACACTGGCGAACAAGGACTTGAAATCACTGAATCTCTCGTTCGTAGTGGGAAAATAGATGTGGTGGTAGTTGACTCTGTTGCAGCACTTACCCCAAAGGATGAAATCGAAGGTGATATGGGTCAGTCCCATGTTGGAAAACAAGCACGTCTCATGAGTCAGGCACTTCGAAAACTCACCGCTCTTGTTGCTCGATCAAAAACTGTGGTTATTTTTATCAACCAGATTCGTATGCAAATCGGAGTCATGTTTGGAAATCCTGAGACTACTCCAGGAGGAAAAGCACTCAAGTTCTACACGTCTGTTCGTCTCGATATCCGTCGTATTGCACAGATTAAAAAAGGAGAAGAGGTGGTCGGATCTCGAACACGAGTAAAAGTGGTGAAAAATAAAGTCGCTGCCCCTTTTAAACAAACAGAATTTGATATCATCTACGGCGAAGGTATCTCACTTGAGGGTGAGCTCATTGCTCTTGGAGAAAAACTGGGGGTAATGACAAAAAGTGGTACTTCCTACACCTACGTTCCTGAAGGGAAAGAAGAAGTGAAACTTGGTCGTGGATATGATGCAACCCGTGTCTTCATGCGAGAAAATCCAAAAGTACGTGACGCTATCATGAAAGATGTACGAAAACGAATGAAAGAAGTGGTAATGGAAAGTGCGAGTGAGTAACAGTGAGACTATAGAAAAACTTTGAGGGGGTGGTCACCTGGACTTTTTTTGTGTTTTTGTTTATGCTTTCCCCTGTTACCTTTAATCTAAAACCTATCTATGGCAATGCTTGAATACAGTGAAGTAAAAGAACGAAAGATTATCCTCTGGGAAGGACAGCCGTTTGAAGTGATCCATTCTCATGTCTTTCGCAAACAACAGCGAAAACCAGTCAATGCAACTAAGCTCAAAAATCTCATCACCGGACGTGTTGCTGAAGTATCGTTTGCTTCGTCTGACAAGGTTGAAGAAGCTGATATCATCACTCGTCCTGCAAAATATCTCTATATTTCCAAAGGTGAAGTATGGTTCTGTGACCCAAAAGATCCTTCAAAGCGATTTTCATTGAAAGAAGAGGTGGTGGGAGAAAAGATAAAATTCATCAAGACAAATACCGAAATCGAACAGATTATTTTCGTTAACGATGATGAAGAAGAGCTAGTAATCGGAGTTAAAGTACCAGTGAAGGTGGAACTCAAAGTAACCGATGCTCCTCCTTCAATCAAAGGATCTACCGTGACTGGAGGCAACAAAGTGGCTACTCTTGAGACTGGAGCTACGGTAAACGTTCCCCTCTTTATCAATATCGGCGAAGTCATCCGTGTAAATACTGATACTGGTGAGTACGTCGAACGAGCAAACTAATTTTCTTAGGGTGAAATACCCCCAAAAGTAACGCTGTATGTACTAGGCCTTGCCTAGTACATACAAAAGCAACACCGCCCTTTCGGGCGGCTGATGCTTTTTGTTAGTTCGCTACAAACGGGAGCAGGCCCATGAATCGTGAACGCTTGATTGCTTCAGAGAGCATACGCTGGTTCTTTGCGGTCAATCCTGTGCGCTTTCTTGAGAGAATGCGTCCGTTGGGATTGAGAAATCGTCGAAGGTTATCAACATCTTTGTAGTCGATAAATCGAATGTTGTTTGTGTTGTAATAATCGTTTTTCATAAATTAAAATGGTATATCTTCTAAGTTTATTTCTTCTTCTGGATATTCAATAGTATCAAGATCTGGTGATGCATCTTTTTGTGGAGCTTCCGCATCACTTACTCCTTTTGAAGGACTCGTGGTCCCTGCCATTCCCCCAGCTTTTGGACCAAATTGGAAATTTTCAAGCACAATTTCAGTGCGATAGTTTTTCTTTCCATCTTGCCCTTCCCAGCTACGAGTCTGAATGCGTCCTTCAATATAAAGTGATGATCCTTTCTTGCAGTACTGAGCAAGTGTTTCTGCTTGGCGACCAAACGCAACTACGTTGTGATAGTCGACAGATTCTTGCCTCTGTCCATCCTTGTTCTTCCAGACACGATTTGTTGCAAGTGAAAGACTTGCTACTTTTATTCCTGAAGGAAGCGCTTTGAGTTCTGGATCACGAGTAAGATTTCCTATGATGAATGCTTTGTTGAGATACATACAAGTAAAAGATTAGTTGCTAAAAGAGACAAGAACAGATCATGGTTACATCGTTTCTTTTTCTTCTCCTTCTTCTGGAGCTGGTGTTGCCTGAACATCAGCAATATCTTCTGCAACATCAGGGAGGAGTTCGTGGTCTTCTTTGAGTTCATCATCTGATTCCTCAACGATAATCTCGTCCTCATCAGTAGCGCGTTTTGCTTCAATCTTTGGCTTTTTGAATACGATGGTGTTTTCAGCGTTTGTCTTTACCAGTATATACCGAACAAGGTCCTTCATACCATCAAGTGTCTTTTTAAGCACTTCCATAGCGGCAGGGGTGATTTCAAATTTTACCCAACCAAAGTACCCTTGGCTATATTTATATTTTTTACTTGCAACAGATTTCTCCATTGTGTAAGCAAGATCAATGAACTCTGGTGTTCCCTCTGAGAGTACTTTTCCTTCGCCTTTTTCGATAGCGCTCTTAAACGCAGCAACATGGGAAGCGACTTCTGTTTCAGCAACAGTCGGAGCAAGGATAAACCCAAGCTCGTACGTGCGAGTGTTTGTTTCTGACATATATTCATTTAGAAGATGAGCTTCTAAATTGTTGTTATTTACTAAAATAAGCCCGCTCTGGACCTGTGTCCCAATATCACATCTGGAGTATCGGGCAACGGGGGCTACGGGGTAGATACTACCCTATTTGTGGTGCTTTGTAAAATAGTCTTTTTGTATTTTCTAAGAGTTTCTTTTGTACTTCTTCAAGAGGAAGGTCTTTTATTTCAGCAATTTTTTTTACCACCTCAAGCACGTATTGTGGTTCACAGCGCTTCCCTCGCCACGGCAATGGAGATGCAAACGGTGCATCAGTTTCTGGAAGGATACGATCAAGTGGTACAAAACGAACCACCTCTTCGTATTCAGGGAAAATAGTAATCACTCCAGAAAAAGAAATATAAAATCCGAGATCAAGAAACTCCTCAGCAATCCGTTTATCTCCTACAAAAAAATGCGCCGTACCCATCAGCTCTGGGTTTGTTGTTTTATATTCTTTGAGGATCTCAATCGCCTCATCATAGGCATCCAAGACCCCCTGTTGTGGTCTGATGTGGAGCATGAGTGGGAGCTTTGTTTGAATAGCGATTTCAATTTGTGAGCGAAACAGCGCTTTTTGTTCCGCTTTGTGCCCTTGTTCACGTTCACGATAATAGTCGAGCCCACACTCACCAATAGCGATGACTTTTGGCTGCCCTGCAAGCGAAATAAATGCATCGAGATTAAATGATTGATGCCATTCGGTCGGATGCTGACCGACAATCGCCCAGATCTGTTCATACTTTTCTGCTAGTGCCACTGCTTTGGCACTGGTCTCTTCGTCGACACCGACACAAAAAGTACCGACATCTTCGGATATCATTCGCGCTATGGCCTCTCCCCGATCACTATCAAATTGAGAGAGATTGAAATGAGAGTGAGTATCGATGTATTTCATAATCTATTTGATCATCTTATCATGTTTGACAAAATAGAATAAAACCT
>CAZSQH010000026.1:0-9370 GCA_964608655.1 uncultured Candidatus Saccharibacteria bacterium
ATCCTCCGAAATTTCCTTATTCAGAGAGTGACATCAAACACATCAATCCTCCTACTAATGTATATGGTTTTTCTAAGCTTTCTGGAGAATATTTTTGCCGAGCATTTACTAAGCAATATGGAATTACGCACACCATCATTCGCTACCATAACATTTACGGTCCTGGAGAGGACTCAAAAGGAAATACTCCTGGAGACATCCATGTCATTCCAGCCCTCCTCGAGAAAGTTATTATTAAGAAACAATATCCTATAGAGTTGCTCGGTAGTGCAAAATCCACACGTCCATTCACATACATAGATGATGCTGTTGAAGCTACAGTGCAAATTATTGAGAGTGTAGTGCAGAATAATCAGTGTGTGGTTAATGAAGATTATAATGTTGGAAACGAAAACTTTCATACGATTGAAGATCTTGCCCAAATCATATGGGCACTCTTTGGTGATGAAAGACCATTTAGATATTTTGAGCAAGAGACACATGCAGTTACATCCTTGCGGCGAGAGGTGGACATTTCAAAGATTGTGACCAACCTTGGTTGGAGACCAAAAACCTCACTTGAAGATGGTCTGAAAAAAACTGCGGAATGGATTGTTCATCGATAGAAAATATATGAAGATTCTCTTAAGTTCGTCAACGATTGATAGAAAAAATGGATATGGAAATATTACATATGAACTCTCACGTGCGTTAGTTCAAAAGGGTGTGCAAATAACATTACTTATTCCTGCAGATTATCCACATAAAATACCAGAAATACCAGGTGTCGATATTCATAAAGTACTGCCTCCGTACCTATTTCAGTATATGCGCCCCACTTTTTGGAAGTACATGATCTGGAAATATAAAACAAATGAAAAGTATGACCTTGTTCATTCTTTGTTTGAGTTCCCGTATGCGCCGTTGATGGCGCGTGAAGCAAAGCGCCTCGAGGTACCTTTCATAGTTGGTGCACAGGGATCGTATGGAGTTAAGCCGCTTACTGAATATCCAGAACGTTTTTTCTTAAAATACGCATATGATACAGCTCGAGCAATTCATGTACCAAGTGTTTATACACGAGATGCTATATGTAAATATGCAAAAAAGGAATACGACATCACTGTGATTCACAATGGTGTCGACTTCGATAGATTCTCATCCTACGAGGAGAAGAATAATTCCGTAAAGGAACAATACACTGGCAAAAAGATACTACTCACTGTCGGCCAACTTAAAAGACGCAAAGGTCAAGATATGGTTATCAGAGCACTTCCTGAAATAATCTCAAAACATCCTGAAACAATATATCTCATTGTTGGAAGTGATGCATGGAATGGGTATTTAAGTAGGTTGGCACTTGAACTCGGCGTGTCAGATCACGTGGTGTTTGTGGGATCAGTTTCAGATACTGATATTATAAAATATTTTCATGCTTGTGACGTATATGTTCATACTCCAAGAGTAGCTGGAAAATATTTTTTTGAAGGTTTCGGTATTGTGTATCTCGAGGCAGGTGCGTGCGGTAAACCATCTGTGGGTGCCGATGCAGGTGGTATAAAGGATGCTTTGATACATAATGAAACTGGGTTTGTTGCAAGCAACGAAGATGTAAGTGGGATAGCACAGTATGTGAATAAATTGCTTTCAGACCCTGTGCTCAGTGCGCAGTTTGGAGTAAATGCGAGAACGTACGCATTAGAACATACTTGGGATAAAATTGCTGATCAATACATTAGTTTATATGCAAAGCACCTTAACTTCTGAAGTGAATCAGTTAGTATTTAATATGCGTTATAATATACTTATGAAATTATGAATTTACCACTCATGCTCAAAAAAATATTTCGACCAATATATGTACCAATTTTCAGTTGGTTTTACAACACGTTTAGGGCACCACGTCGGTATCATCATCTTTACAATACGATACGTGAAATGAACGCGGCAACTATACTTGAGATCGGGGTATGGAATGGAAAGCGTGCAGTGAAAATGATTAAGGAGGCACAAAAACACAACTCAAATATCTTTTATTTTGGATATGATCTTTTTGAGGATTTGGGTAAAATAGGATATCATGCAGAGTTTTCAAAGATGCCACCAACAAAAGAAGAAGTGCATGCATCACTTTCAGCCACGGGAGCAACTGTACGTCTATTCAAAGGGAACACTCTTGAAACGCTTCCGAATTCCATATCTGAACTACCACAAATCGACTTTATCTTTATAGATGGTGGTCACAGTATCGAAACAATACAAAGTGATTGGAACAATATTCAGAAGATTATGAACAAACAGACGATAGTTATCTTTGACGATTACTGGAGAAATAGAACTGACGCAGGGTGTAAATTAATTGTTGATGCTATTGACACTACTCGTTTTTTTGTCGAGGTATTGCCTGAGATTGATGTGTTTGATAATCCTGATTTTGGAAGACTTGAAATAAGTTTTGCAAAGGTTGTTAAAAAACAAATTTAAAAATCTTGATATGGTAGAAAAGAAAAAAAAGATTTTGTTTGTTACTGTTTTGCATAGTTTTGTATCAAAAAATATTCTTAATACAGAAGCAATTACGAACTTAAGTGACTCTGGCGATTACACTATTGTTTTGTTGGTTCCCGATGCAAAAAAAGAATTCTTTAAAAAGCACTATACTCACGCGAATACCGTCATAGAGGGTATAGACACCCTATCTTTTGTTGAACAAAAACTGGAAGTGTTTTTTCATACCATTGCACGGCTTCTTATTGATACACACTATCTTCATTACAAAAGGCGTGAGTTGCTTGAAACAGACCACTCATTTTTAAAATCGCTCTGGCATTTTTTACGTGAGTCCGTAGTATTTTGCTTTGCTGGTAATAAATTCGTAAGAAGTGTTTTTCGAGGATTGGATTCATTGTTTACGAGAAAAAATAATTTCAAAAAACTTTTTGAAACGTATAACCCAACCATTGTTTTTTCGACAGATATATTCAATCAACTTGATGCGCAACTTCTTCGCGAGGCAAAAGCATGTAAGATTAAAACCATCGGTATGGTTCGTTCATGGGACAATTGCCTTAGCAAGGGTCTTTTAAGAGTAATACCAGATACTGCAATAACGAATAACGAAGTTATAAAAAACGAACTTGCAACATTGCATGGTGTTAATCCAGCCAATATTGAAGTAGTCGGTCTTCCACAATTTGATTCATTTATACGTCACACACCAATGCCAAGGGAAGAATTTTTTAAAAAACGCGGCCTTGACCCCCACAAGCGACTCGTGATGTTTGCTCCCGGAGGAAATGTACTTTCAGATACTGATCCAGATATTTGTAAAATGCTTCTTTGTTCGTATGAGAATGGTTCTATACAAAAAGACGTACAATTTTTTGTACGCAACCATCCAAACCACCCAGCGGATCTTGCTCAGTTCAACAATGATGGCGTGATGTTTGTACAGATGCCAGGAGAGATATTGGATAAGAAAACCCACAAAGAAACGGAACTTACACCAAGTGATCAGGATTTTCTAAGGAATATACTTGCTCATACCGACGTTCTTATTTGGGTTGCGACTTCACTTTGTCTTGATGCACTGGTGTATGACGTACCGCAGGTAGTTATCAATTTTGATGGATATAAGACAAAGGACTATTACCACAGCGTGAAGCGTTATCACGACGAGGATCATATGAAAAAAATGTTTGCACTTACACCATTTCGTGTCGCGAATAACGAGAGTGAATTAATTCAGTATGTAAATCAATATCTCGAAAATCCAAAGACAGATACAAAGGGTAGAGAGGATGTTCGCATTCAACAACTATATAAAATTGATGGTAAGGCAGGAGAGAGAATCGCGAATATACTCAAACATCATCTTTCTTAAAAAACGGATGGTGCCGTTTGAATTTGTCGTGCGCTATGTGCCAGTCCTCCTCACTATTGATATCGGCATCGTGCACATCATCCATGAGATACAATTCAACATTATCTCCGTAAAGGTTTGAGGGATTTTCGTAGAGATTAATTGGATTTATGATGTATACAATGTCATTGCGTGAATAGCAGGGTGGAAGATCCTGACTCCGAGTGATTATTTCCTTGAGTGGAGTATCGTTGAAAAATCGTGCTCCACTCTCATCTTTCTTCAATATCCAATGAGGATTTCGATTTCCGTGTGTTTGATGAACTGCTACAACAGAACTCGCGCCTGTCTTGTTAAATAATTCGACTGCTTCATCAAGATGTGCAGAAGTTCGTAACGGATTTGTGGCCATGATAAGTGCTATAGCATCAAAAGACACTCCGTTTTTCTTGAATTCCTCAAGTGCATGTACGAGAACTGGCTCAATTCTTGTAGTATCCTCGGCAAGTTCCTGAGGGCGAAGAAATGGAACATGGGCACCATGTTCTCGAGCAATCGCGGCAATTTCCTCATCGTTCGTAGATACGAAAGTTGTTGTGATGTGCTCGGCTCCATTCGATGCTTCAATTGCCCATGCAATGAGTGGTTTTCCATGGAAATCCCTGACATTTTTGTTGGGAACTCGTTTCGAACCGCTTCGTGCTGGTATGACTGCTAATATGTTCATGGTGGTATATAATGACTTTTCTACGTTATAATTGCAAATAATATGATTATTGAACAATGGGATATCAGGCCTGAATTAAAAAAAGAACTCGATTCTCATTACAAAACAGCATTCTCGTTGTCGCTCACAGAAAATAACCCAATGAGCATTGCCCATGCACTCACGTTTGATGGGCTTGCTGACTCTATAACAATTACGGATTTGGTAAGGTTTCTTGAGTCAATCGATAGGCATTTTTTGGGTGGAAAATTTAAGGGAATTGGGCTTGAGGTCGGTGCTGGTCCTGGGACATTTGTTGCAGCATTTTCTCGACTACCAGAGGTAAAAAAGATGTATGGAATTGAGGCATGCTCGGCGATTGTTGAAAAACTTATGACAAAAGTGGTTGCACATATTGCAGGAGATTATTCAGAGAAGGTTATCGGTGTAGTCGCTGATTTTGATCATCTTGAATTACCCGATAGTTCAGTCGATTTCATATTTGATTTTTTCTCGTTGCATCATTCGCCAGATCCTTCAATTACAATAAAAGAATTATCACGTGTACTTAAGCCAGAAGGTGTTCTTGTGTGTATTGATAAAGCACGAGCAAATTGTTTAAGCGATGCTGACTTAAAAAAACTTTTAGATATTGAATATAACGAGAAAACAAAAATATCCATGGGTCTTTCACCAGACAAGATACACACGAGGCGCATGAATGGTGAAAAAGAATATCGCCTCAATGATTGGAATAGATATTTTATGTGTGCTGGTTTGAGTAATCTCAAACATTACAATGTTGCAAAAATAGGAGGGAAATATCCAATTAGAATAGTCAAACGTATGATTGCTCTTTTTCCAATTAAACTTCAAGTAAAATTTTCACGTCTAATTTCAAAAAAAATTACCAACAATCTTGAACCAAATAATCGAATATTTTCAAATGTTTTTCCAAAATATCCTCGTGAATTCTCACTCATGGTTGCTTCAAAAAAATAAAAAAAGAGCTACCCAAGGGTAGCTCTAATGAATCAAGGAGCAAGCACTTACATATCGAGTACTTTTTCGATGTTTCCCGCATCGATGTGTGCACGCGCCTCAAGAAATACATCGTCGTGCATATCGGAAAAGTTGAGTGGCAAACCATCTTTCCCGTGGAGGACTTTTGTGGCATCGTCGAGTTCTTGCACGTACCACTCAAGCGCAGTATCACACACAGGATCTCCATTTTGTTCAAACGAAAGCCCGAAATGGTGATGCAATAACTCTTGCACTTTCGGGTCCTTGAACAAGTCGGTTCCTGGATACGCTGTTGCGGTGAACATTCTTTGGTTCACTGATGCAATAGCAAGTTCGTATTCAGGAGTTCCCGCCACCAAACCTTTGGTGTACAGTTCTTCTTGCCACCTGATGAACGCGACACTGGTCTTGAGGTCTCCGAGGGTCTCCCCAGGATAGCCCATAATCCACGTCGCATTCACATGAATGCCAAGTTCACGACAATTCTGAATCCCTTCAATCATTGTTGTTGGGAACTCATCGTCACCGACTCTTGTCATTCGTTCTACGCCACGTTGTTTGATGATGTGACCACCTTTCTTCATTCGGTAGAGTGTTGCTTTCGCAGCACTTTCCGCACCCACACCGATATAAATGCACCCTGATTCCGCCATCGGAACGAGACGATTCATAGTGCATTCGTCGAGTCGAGTGTGCGTCCCCCAACGAAATGCAAGTCCCTCAAACGCAGCAGGAAGTTCCTGACAGCGTTTTGGAGATACGGCAAAGTTATCATCGGGGAAACCGAGAAAGTCGATATCGTAGGTCCGTATGAGCCACTCGACCTCCTTTCGAAGGTTTTGTGGACTGCGGATACCCCAATTTCGTTCACCCTGAGCACCACGATAACAGAACGAGCATGCGTGTGGGCACCCACGAGATGAGACAGTGGTTAAACTTCGCTCCATTGAGAAATTCGCAGCGGAGGAATTATTTGCTCCCGTGCCCCACACTGGTGCTGTGATGTACCACTCGAGAAGATTGTTCCCATAGACATCTTCTTCAAGAAGGTCCCATGCGGCAAACGGGAGAACATCAAGGTCGTGTGGACGGTCGCCCGCATACATGAACCGATGTTTCCCAGCATACTCACCGAAGTAAAAACGCGATGAAGTCATTTTTTTAATGTTCCTTCCTGAGCGCTTCACATCGTGTGCGCAGAGAAGCATGACATCGTCGCCCTCTGAGTGACCAACAGCATTCAGTTCAGGTATCCAGTTAAAGAGCCCTTCCTTGAACTCTGTTGCTAATCCGCCACCAGAAATAATAAATGTATCGGGAACTGTGCGCCGGCAGAACCTCGTTACCCACTGTTGCCACTTGAGCGTGGTAATTTTTCCAGAAAGCCCAATAATGTCCGGCTCACCGTGTTTTTTGAAATGGGCCGTTATGAGACCTTCGGCTTCTTGGTGACTCAGATGACGTCCGTTCTTAAGACCAAGGGACGACGCTTTATCGTCCGTAATGCGGTATGCATTAAGGTCGATGATTGTTGGCTCGGCTCCATACTGCCTTAGACGTGCAGCAAGGAGACCCGGACCTTGGGGTGGGACATTCGGACGAGCACTTTCGCGGAGCGGCATGTTGATGAAACACACGCGAACACCACTGAGCGCATTTTGTGACAGTTCTCGCACAAGTGTACTGGGGTGAATCCCAGCCACGTTGTGGACAGATATCGATTTCATCCCGTTTCCTTTCGTGGTGTAGTTTGAGGGTATATGTAAAAGAGCAAAATTCTGTACGGACAATACAATAAAAAAGTATCTCTGTCCATACTACGGACGTAATCGTACCGCACACTTTTTTGTTTCTTGCGGGTTATACTTGGTTACTATGAAGAATAAATCATTTCCAATTGCAATCTTGCAAGGTCGATTATCACCAGATTTAGAAAACAGATATCAGTTCTTTCCAAAAAATGGATGGCAGGAAGAATTTACAAAGGCAAAAGAACTTGGTTTTGATGGGATTGAATGGCTTATTGACCCGAATGGATGGTTACAAAATCCGATTTTTGATAATCAATATACTGATGCAATAACTACTTCTGAAAAGATACTCCCGATCGTTTCAATTTGTGCTGATTGGTGTATGAATGTATGTATATGGGAGGATGACCCTGAAGCGCATCGAGCAAAAATTAGATCACTCTTTTCATCGCTTAAGGCAACTACAAATAAACTGTTACTTATCCCACTTCTTGAGACCCACGATATACGTCCAACTGATATTCAAAAAAAGGTTGTGAGCGTACTTAAACCCCTTTCGCGTGAACTAGAAGAAGAGGGAATTCGGATTGGTTTTGAGACAGAACTTTCTTCTAAGGAACTTACTGAGTTTCTTTCTGGATTTGAAAGCGATGCTTTTGGTGTGTATTATGACGTAGGGAATTGCACATCGTATGGTTTTGATTGTCCGAGTGATATTCGCCATCTTGGGA
Organism: uncultured Candidatus Saccharibacteria bacterium; assembly: GCA_964608655.1. Taxonomy (GTDB): domain Bacteria; phylum Patescibacteriota; class Minisyncoccia; order Phycocordibacterales; family UBA9973; genus UBA4124. The sequence continues at coordinate 8,053 of CAZSQH010000026.1, forward strand.
CACGCATCTTTGGGGTTCACCTTAAAGACAGGAGGATTGGGACAACAACACCACTTCCGCTCGGGAGTGGAGATGTAAATTTTTTTGGTATTGTTGAAGCTCTCAACGAGATTAATTGGAAAGGAACCCTTGTTATGCAGGCGTGGAGAGGGGAACGGTATTTGAATGATGCGATTATGCAACTTAATTTTATTAGAAAGATTTTAATTGGATAGGCAAAATAGATATGAATCCTTTTGATATTAAGGGAAAGGTGGTCGTAGTTACAGGAGCTGCAGGTAATTTGGGTTCTGGGTATGTTCGGTCATTGAGCGAGGCGGGTGCCGTCGTTTACGCGTTTGATATTGATGAGGGAAAATATCACAGTGTATTTGGTGACAAAAGTAGGTGTGGCGTTTTTGTGCCCGTTGATCTTACACATGAGGAGGATGTGCAACGCGCAATGGGTATGATAATTAAAGAACATGGAAAGATAGATGGACTCATTAATAACGCAGCGATGAATCCTGCAGTTGGTGCTGATAGTAGTGAAGATCTTTTTGCACCATACGAATCATATTCGATTGAACTCTTTCGACGAGAGATGGATGCAAATATCACGAGTATGATGATAACCATTAAATCAGTTACACCGACAATGATTGCTCAAAAAAGTGGATCTATCGTTAATGTTGCATCTGAGGTATCTGTTGGGGCACACGATCACAGGGTCTACAATACCACTGGAAAATACAAGTCCCCTGCATATGTTGCAAGTAAAACTGCTGTGCTCGGGCTTACGAGGCAATGGGCAGCACGCTTAGGAGAGCATAACGTTCGAGTGAATGCGATATCAATTGGTGGTGTGCAGGTACCAACAATTCCACATGATTTTGCAGAACGGTTTGGAAAGATGAACATGCTTATGAGAATGGCTCGCCCTGGTGAGTATGATGCAACAATGCAGTACCTCCTCTCTGATGCGAGTTCATTTATGACGGGTACAAACATTGTTATCGATGGAGGTAAATCAGCGTGGTAAAACATGGACAACAAAACAATTGAAAAATTTAAAAATATAAAACTACTCGCGATGGATTTTGATGGTGTCATCACTGATGGATTTGTCTACATTGATGAGAATGGAACAGAATCTGTTCGTTGTAGTCGAAGGGATAGTTTGGGTCTCAATATGTTAAAAAAGATTGGAATTAAAATCTTTGTGATATCGAAAGAGGGGAACCCCGTTGTCACTGCTCGTTGTAAAAAACTTGATATTGAGTGTTACCAAGGTGTAAATGACTCTGAAGGAAAAAAAGAAATCCTTACGTCATTGGCA
>CAZSQH010000027.1:0-2940 GCA_964608655.1 uncultured Candidatus Saccharibacteria bacterium
TAACAAGGCACGGCTAGCGGAAGCTGGTCGTGGATTAACTCAAATTGAGATAGTCGAGTACCTCTGGTACTCGGTTGATACGGTTGATTTCTGTCCATCGTGAGATGAACAAGAAATGTTGTGGTATGTGACTTAATACATACTCCCTGCATGAGGGTAAGAATGCACAAATCCAACTGCGCGTAGCATATGAGCGCGTAGGTGGTAGAATGAGGCAATAGAAAGATGAAATAAAATTGGATGAAAACGTTTTATATACTATGTATTTTTGTACTAATAGCAGCAGGAACCGGGTATTACTTTGTTATCAATAAAAGTGATACCCGGTTTTTGCGTTTTGAGCATGTAGGCGCCTCACCAGCAACAATTACCCTGCCTTCTGGAAAAGAAATCTTTGTAAATATTGCTGACACTCCAACGCTCCACCAAAAAGGTCTTTCAAATATAGATGCTCTTAATGAGAATGAAGGAATGCTTTTTGTATTTTCAGAGCCACAAACACCCTCATTTTGGATGAAGGATATGCTTTTTAATATAGATATTATATGGCTTTCTGGGCAGTGGGAGGTAGTTGATATTCATAAGGGACTTACCCCAGAGAGTTATCCAAAAACAGTAAGTCCGTCACAGGAGGTGCTGTATGTACTAGAAGTTCCTGCGGGATTTGTTGAAAAAAATGCAATTGAAAATGGTCAATTGCTTTTATTTAAAAAATAATTTTTTACGACGCTAAACAAGCATACTATTACATGCTCGATTGGCAGACCGCTTTACAAGGAACTTTTTTTATTTCGCATACTAAAAAAATACAAAAATAATTTTTGAGTGGTGAATTATTTTTGTATACTAACTCTACTCAATATTTTTTTATCAGGCACGTCATAATAATTATTTCCCCCTTATGGCAATTCCTTTAGTACGAAAAAGAAGCGGTATGATTGTGGATTTCGACCGATCTCGGATCGAATCTGCCATTTCTCGTGCATACCAAGCATCAAAAGTACTTATTGATATTGTATCCCTTTCGGAACTAGTTGATCAGGTGGTTGCATCACTTGAAAATACTTATGGAGATGAAAATATCCCCGAAGTTGAGGACATTCAAAATGTTGTTGAAAAAGCCATTGCAGAGAAGGGGGATTTTGAGGTTGCAAAAGCATATATTCTCTATCGAGAGGAGAGAAACAAGGAGCGAAAAAGAGATCTTTTCAAAAAACGTGTTCATTTGAAACCTTACGAATACCCAGAGCTCTATGAGTATGTCAGTGCAATCCGACACTCTTATTGGATTCATACAGAGTTTAACTTTGTCGGGGATGTTCAAAACTTCAAGGTAAATGTGAACGAAGTTGAGCGAAGTGCAATACAAAATTCTATGCTGGCAATTGCACAGATAGAAGTAGCAGTGAAGACATTTTGGGGTGATATCTATAAGAAAATTCCAAAACCAGAAATTGGCGCAGTGGGCGCGACCTTTGCTGAAAGTGAAGTGCGACATACTGATGCATATGCACACCTCTTGGAAATACTTGGTCTTAATGAAATATTTAAGACTATCGGAGAGATTCCTGCGCTCATGAAGCGTGTACACTATCTGGAAAAATCATTAGTGAATGCACGAAGTGATGATAATAGAGATTATAGTCAATCAATTCTCCTTTTTGCTCTCTTTATTGAACATGTGTCACTATTTTCTCAATTTTTAGTGATTATGTCCTTTAATAAGTACAAAAATCTATTTAAGGGAATATCAAATGCAGTTGAGGCAACCTCAAAAGAGGAGCAAATTCATGGATTGTTCGGTATCGATATCATTAACATTATTAAACAAGAACACCCTGAATGGTTTGATGCAGAATTTGAAGAGGCGGTGATTAAATTGTGCGAGGAGGCGTTTGAGTCAGAAGAGCAAGTTGTTGAATGGATTTTTGAAAAAGGCGAACTCGAATTTCTTCCAAAGGCAGTAGTTATTGAATTTATTAAACAACGATTCAATAATTCATTACAAAGTATTGGAATTAGAAAGCTATTCGATACCGATGAGAAACTTCTCAAAGAATCAGATTGGTTTTATGATGAAGTGATAGCGACAAAACATGGAGATTTCTTCAATAAAAGGTCGATTAACTACAGCAAGAAGACAAAGAGTATCACCAGCGAAGATCTTTTTTAAATAATATTATTAAAACAATCAGAAAACACATCAGTATGTATTGGCTCAACGAAAACAGTAGAAAATTCTTAGCAAAGGGGTACCTTATCGGGAACATTACCGCAGAAGAGCGTATCCGTGAAATTGCGGAGATTGCTGAAAAACACCTTAATAAGGCAGGGTTTGCTGATAAGTTTTATGATTACATGTCTCGAGGGTTTTATTCGCTTGCAACCCCTATTTGGGCAAATTATGGGCATTCTCGAGGGCTTCCTATTAGCTGTTTTGGAAGTTATGTTGCTGATGATATGTCTCGTATTTTATATACACACGGGGAAGTGGGTATGATGACAAAATATGGAGGAGGCACCTCGGCATACTTTGGGGGCCTTCGTCCTCGTGGAGCACTTATTAAAGATAATGGTCACTCATCGGGGTCTGTTCACTTTATGGAACTGTTTGATGGACTTATTAATATTGTAAGTCAGGGCACTGTTCGACGTGGACACATGGCGCCCTATCTCCCTGTTGAACATGGTGACATTGAAGAGTTTCTTAATATTGGAAAAGAGGGACACCCCATCCAAGAATCGACCTATGCTGTAACAGTGGGAGACCAGTGGCTCAAGGAAATGATTGATGGGGATCAAGAGAAGCGAAAGATTTGGGCAAAGATTATTCAGCGCCGAACAGAGATAGGGTACCCATACATTCTTTTCAGTGACACGGTAAACAACAACACTGTGGATGTGTACAAAGATAAAAAAATGACTATTTATGGAAGTAAC
>CAZSQH010000027.1:2950-8943 GCA_964608655.1 uncultured Candidatus Saccharibacteria bacterium
GGAAGTAACCTTTGCTCTGAAATTTGCCTTCCAACTGATGATGACATTTCGTTTGTGTGTTGCCTCTCTTCGATCAACCTTCGTCATTACCATGAATGGAAAGATACCGATGCCGTTGAAACACTTACCATGTTTCTTGATACCGTCTTGTCAGAGTTCATTGCTCGTCTAGAGAGTTTTCGTGATAGTAACGATAAAGACAAGCAGTCAGCATTTTATTTTATGCAACGTGCACATAAATTTGCAAAAGAACACCGAGCTCTTGGACTCGGAGTACTTGGATGGCATACATTTCTTCAAGAGAACAACATTGCGTTTGAAAGTCCTGAAGCGATGGAACTCAACAAAGAAATTTTTAAAATTATCAAAGACCGTGCATATAAAGCATCAGAAGCAATGGCAAAAGAGTACGGAGAACCGGAAGTACTGAAGGGGTATGGTCGTCGCAACACAACACTTCTTGCCATTGCTCCAACTACATCATCTGCATTTATTTTAGGACAAGTCTCACAAGGAATTGAACCGCTTATGTCCAATGCATTTGTAAAAGATGTCGATAAAATGAAAGTGACCATTAAAAACCATACCCTTGAAGCACTACTTGAAGAAAAAGGTCAAAATACTACCGACGTGTGGAATAGTATTCGAGACAATGATGGTTCTGTCCAGCACCTTGAGTTTCTTACCGAGCATGAAAAGCAAGTATTTCGTACATTTAGTGAAATTGATCAAAAAGTCATCCTTGAGCAGGCAGCAGATCGTCAAAAGTACATTGATCAAGCACAATCGCTTAACTTGATGATTGATCCAAATATTTCAGCAAAAGAACTCAATGCGCTGTACCTCTATGCTTGGGAAAAAGGAATCAAGACGCTCTATTATCAACATAGTATGAATGCAGCACAGCAGTTTGGACGTAAGAAACTTCAAGAACTTGGAACTAAAAAGCCAAAAGTAACTGTTCTTTCTGAAGATAACATGTGTGTTGGTTGTGAAGCATAGAACAAAAACAAAATTCCCCGCGGTAAGCGGGGAATTTTGATCTATTGTGCACCATAAGCCGAATTCTGTTTTGAAAGGTATTTATCTAGGTCTTCCGTTACCGAAAGACTCAAGCGACACAAAGGATTGCTCCAGTACGGTCTTGCACTCGCGTAAGGATTTAGCCGTTTCACTTCATCTGTTACCAAATGAACTCATCCAACCGTAAAATTTACGATTGGATGCCTCTACATTTCTGTTCGGGCGTCTCTGCTCGCACCTCTCGGATTACCCGGACGGGCGTTACCCGCTACGTGCACTCTCTTGCGAGAGTAAAGTGTTCGGACTTTCCTCTGATGAGCATTACTGTTCACCAGCACCTTTCTGGTGCACAACGAGAATGTAGCATGATTGACTTTCTAAGGCAATTTGCTATAATTGGATCGTGAGTTAGATTCCACAAGTTTTTAACAACACAAATGCCCGCCAAAACCCCCTCACGGGGGTTTTGGTATTTATGGGGGATACGAGAAGTGCTATTGCAAACCGTGTCTACATTTGTATACTTTAAAGGTTCGTGATTTGCCATCGGCGGCTGCGCTCACATAGGCATTTGTGGTGGAGTTTAGCACCCGCCGTTGCCAGACCAGGAAAATAAAAAACTGCGTTATGCAGTTTTTTATTTTCCTTGATTATTCTTTTAAATAAAAAAATAATACTGCTTTTATTTTATTTTTAATTTTTTAATAAATATATTTTTAAAATAAAAAATAATATAAAAAAAATTTAAAAAAGTTTTTTAAAATAAAAAAAGTTATCCACAGTTTTTTTAAAAAATTATTGCATGCATGAATGTTGCGCGAGATAATTAGTATACATGTGGTGATAACGCGTTCAATCACAATTAAGTGGTCGATCATCACAGAAGATTACAAGATAGCATTCAAAAATTTTATGGCAGCAAAAAAGAAAGCAGCTAAGAAATCTTCTAAGAAGTCAGCAAAGAAGTCTTCAAAGAAGAAGTCAGCTAAAAAGAAGAAGAGATAGTTCTTCTTCAACTCTCTTTCCACTTTCCAGCCGTAGTTTCTCACGAAACTACGGCTGGATTCATTTCAGGAGCCCGTCTTCAAATGGGTATTTTTTTATGGTAAAATCAGTTCCTTATATGCAAATTCCTTTTATCCAAAGCCTTTTTGACAAGGGGCAACTTCGCCAGTATGAAAAAAGAGTTTCAGAAATTAATGCGCTTGAACCAAAAGTACAACTCCTTTCTGATACCGATTTTCCAAACCAAACAGCACTATTAAAAGCTCGATACAAAGAAGGAGCTTCGCTTGATGAATTGCTTCCAGAAGCATTTGCACTTGTTCGTGAAGCAGCAAAGCGAACTATGGGCAAACGACACTATGATGTGCAACTCATTGGGGGACAAGTGCTTCATGATGGGAAGATTGCGGAAATGCGTACAGGAGAAGGAAAGACATTGGTAGCAACCCTTCCTGTGTATCTTAACGCGCTTGCAGGAGAGGGAGTCCACGTGGTGACGGTGAATGATTATCTTGCTCGTCGTGATGCAACATGGATGGGAGAAATATATAGCTTTCTCGGACTCTCTGTGGGAGTAATTAATGATCAAAACCAATCATTTATTTATGATCCGACCCATGAAGAATATGATCAAGAACGCGATGAAAAAGGGGCGTTTAAAGTCGTTAAACAATTTCTTCGACCGGTAACGAGAAAAGAAGCGTATCTTGCGGATATTACTTACGGGACAAATAATCAGTACGGGTTTGATTATCTGCGTGATAACCTTGCAACAAAAAAAGAAGATATCGTTCAAAGAGCACATAAGTATGCTGTTGTTGATGAGGTGGACTCTATTTTGATTGATGAGAGCCGCACTCCACTTATTATCTCTTCTGCGATTGCTGAATCTGAAGGATTTTATAAGAGTGTTGGAAAAGTTGCCCAAGCGCTAGAACCCGAGACACACTACACGGTAGATGAAAAACAAAAAGCGATCCAGTTGACTGACGAAGGGATTACAAAAGCTGAAAAATTGCTTGGAATTAAGGATATGTACACAAAAGAAAGTGTTCGGTATGTTCACTATCTCGAAACAGCGATTCGAGCACGAGCACTCTTTCATAAAGATAAAGATTATGTGGTCAAAGATGGTGAGGTCATCATTGTTGACCCATTTACAGGACGCATGCAACCAGGGAGACGGTGGAGTGAAGGGTTGCATCAAGCAATAGAAGCAAAAGAGGGAGTAACGGTTGAGCAAGAGACACGTGCTGTTGCTTCTATTACGTATCAAAACTACTTTAAGTTTTATAAAAAACTTGCGGGAATGACTGGTACTGCAAAGACATCAGAAGAAGAGTTTTTAAAAGTGTACTATCTTCCTGTTATTTCTATTCCTACCCATCGAGGGAGTCAACGTGTTGATCGAAATGATTTAATCTTTCTTACCGAGAAAGGAAAGTTTGAAGCAATCGCAAAAAAAGTGAAAGAGCTTCATGAAAAAGGACAACCAGTACTTATCGGGACTGTCTCTATTGAAAAAAATGAATTACTTTCTGCATATTTGAAGCAAGCAGGTGTTCCTCATCAGGTATTAAATGCAAAAAACCATGAACAAGAAGGATCGGTCATTGCGCAGTCTGGAAAGAAGGGAAGTGTAGTAATCGCTACCAACATGGCGGGGCGAGGGGTCGACATTATTCTTGGAGGAAATCCTTCAACAAAAGAAGAGCAAGAAGAAGTGAAAGCGCTCGGGGGGTTGTATGTAATCGGTACTGAACGACACGAGGCACGTCGTATTGATAACCAGCTTCGCGGACGAGCAGGCAGACAAGGGGATCCTGGAGAAACACAGTTTTATGTATCACTTGAAGATGATCTCATGCGTATTTTTGGAAGCGATCGGATAAAAGGAATGATGGCACGACTCGGACTTCCAGAAGACCAACCAATTGCAAATGGGTTTGTTTCTCGAGCGCTTGAGTCAGCTCAAAAAAAGATTGAAGGGTTTCATTTTGATGCTCGAAAATACACGCTCGAATATGACAATATTCTTTCTTATCAACGAAGCATCATCTACGATCGTCGTCGAGCGATGCTTGAAGGAGATAGGGGACATGTTATTAGTACATTTTATACACTGGGTGATCAATCGACGCTTGATGATATTGTAAAAGAAAAGATAACTTCAGTAGGAGAAGATGAGTTTTGGGAGACAGTTCGCAGGGTTATTCTCTATGTTACTGACACACTCTGGGTAGAGCATATTGACACCATGGAACACATGCGCCAATCTGTAGGACTTCGAGCATATGGGCAACGGGAGCCATTGGTAGAGTATAAAAAGGAGGCAACAAGACTGTTTAAAGAGATGGAACATCGCTTGAGCGAACAAGTTATGCAAGGAGTTGCGAGTATTGCAAGAGAATCCTCAAAGACTCAAAAATAGCTTATTTTTTAAATAAAATAAGACAATTCTTTATAAAAAAGTCAAATGATACTTATCAAAATACCCTTATAAAATAAGGGTATTTTAAGTTTGACAGTACTTTTTTGCATGGTATAAACATTGACATTTTTTGACGTTTATGCTATCATATTACTATCCCTTAGGAGTTCATTCTTAAGGGAATTCGTCTTTTTAGATCTTTTACAGATATATAAAAACCGAATCCCTTCTGTTTTGAAGTTCCTCCGGAGCTCAACCGGAATCTATGAAAAAACAAAACACACACTCTATAATTCGGTCATTCATTATTGTCCCAATGCTTGCTTCAAGTCTTTCGATAAATGCAGTTTCTGTGTCTATCCAGAGTGCGCTTGCAGATGGACGTTCTGATACGATAGCAATGCTTAGTCCTGAAGAACAGGCACTCCAAAAGGAAAGAGAGGAGAAAGCTGCCAAAATTGATGCATACTATGGAAGACACAATCTTCCACTTACCGGATACGGCATGAAAATGGTGCTCGCTGGTGAAAAATACGGTGTTGACCCATTGCTTCTTGCGGGACTCGCTATGCGAGAGACTACTGCAGGAAAGTTTGCTTGTCATAACAATCCCTTTGGATGGGGAAGTTGTAAGATAAAATTCCAGAGTTTCGATCATGCTATTGATGTAGTCGCCATGAATCTTGGTGGACACAACGAAAAGACCGCTCGTTATTACAAAGGAAAATCTATTCGAGGAATCCTTGAAACCTATAACCCTCCTTCTGTAGTTCCTAACTACGCAAGTCAGGTGATAGCAATCATGGAAAAAATTGAAAAGATGCCTGTGTAATATATTATTTCTAAACAAAACCCCTGATGGTAACACATCAGGGGTTTTGTCGTGCAAATAAAAAACCGCACGACTTTAAACGGTGCGGTTTCTAATAGAGTAATCAATTTGAAAAAAGATTTTTTCCTGCAGGGAGTAGTTTTCTGGTTTCCTCTATTTTTTTACGAAGGATGTTGATGATTTCTGTATCAGGATACCTGTTTTTTTTAAGCCTGTATAACGTACAGCAATTTTCAACAGCGCCATACATATAACTTACAGAAAGTTTTACTGCCCGAATAAGGGATTCTATGTTTTTTGTCTTCCTTATTTTTGGCTCAAGGCGAAAAATACTTTGAACTTTTTTAAAATCCTCCTCAATCCTTTCAAGACGAGGATCTTTTTTGGGGGATAGCATAGAACAATAAAGTTTAGTTGATTTATTGTACTACGTGAAATATAAAAGTCAACCTATGTGAGCACTTTTATGTTGTCGATAAAAATTGACTTCTTGTCATCTCGGTTACTCACAGAACATTGAAGAGCAACAACAGTCCCTTCTTTAAGGAGTGTTCCTATTTTTTTAAATGCCTCAGGAAACACTACGCCTTCAGTGATCCCAGTTTTGTCGTGAAGTGTCACAAATGCCATTCGCGCATTTGATTTAGTAATGAGCGGTTTAATGCTATCGATGTGTGCAACAAGGAGATGGTTTTTTGCATA
>CAZSQH010000028.1:0-631 GCA_964608655.1 uncultured Candidatus Saccharibacteria bacterium
TAAGCAATACGTATTTCCCTTTAATAACTTCTTCAAGAATTGCCCACACTTCAGGGATACCATCTTCAATCAACTTATTTGCTCCTCGGATATTGTATGCAAGTTCTCGCGCAATAACCTTCGAAATTACAAATGGTCTAAACAATTCAAGCGCCATGTGTTTAGGAAGACCACACTGGTTAAGTTTAAGTGTTGGTCCTACAACAATTACTGATCGTCCTGAGTAGTCTACGCGTTTTCCAAGCAGGTTCTGTCGAAACAACCCCTGTTTTGACTTAAGGTTATCTGAAAGAGATTTTAGTGCTCGACGTTGTGCAGATGACATTGCAGGAGAATCTTGTCCCGCAATTGAGTTATCAATAAGCGCATCAACTGCTTCTTGCAAAATACGCTTTTCGTTTCGGAGAATCACATCAGGAGCTCCAATCTCTTTTAGTTTTTTTAAACGATTATTACGGTTGATAACGCGACGATAAAGATCGTTGATATCACTGGTTGCATGACGTCCTCCTTCAAGCGCAACCATAGGACGGAGCGCTGGTGGAATCACTGGAATCACAGTGAGGAACATCCATTCTGGACGAATATTTGCATAGAGCATTGAACGGATAAGCGAAAGTCTCTTTTGAAG
>CAZSQH010000028.1:641-8500 GCA_964608655.1 uncultured Candidatus Saccharibacteria bacterium
AGTTTTTCACGATCAGCAACACCGGCTTTTTCAAGCGATGTCTCTGTTACTCCTTTAAGTTTTTCAAGATCAACATTTTTGAAAAGTGAGTAAATTGCTTCTGCTCCAATTCCCGCTTCAAACGCAGACCCATATTTCAATGAATAGTGGTGGTATGAAATCTCAGTAAGCACCTTTCCTGTTTTTATTTCAGCAATTTCTTTTTTAGTATTTGCCAATAAGGTTCGAAGTTTTTCTCGAGTATCTTCATCAGCCGCATTTTTGAGCTTATTTTTAAATTCAGCATCAAGATCTGCAATAATACGAGTCTTTTCATCTTCATGAACAGTAGTAATGATATATCCTGCGAAGTACACCACCTTTTCAATATCAGCAAGTGATACATTTAAAAGAATAGACATTCGAGAAGGAACCCCACGAAGAAACCAAATATGTGCAACAGGAGAAGCAAGCTCAATGTGTCCCATGCGTTCACGACGAACAATTGATTGCGTTACTTCGACTCCACATTTTTCACACACAATACCCGCATATCTAATTCGCTTATATTTTCCACAGTAACATTCATAGTCTTTTTCTGGTCCAAAAATACGTTCATCAAAAAGACCGCCTCGCTCAGAACGCCCTGTACGATAGTTAATTGTTTCTGGTTTTGTAATCTCTCCATAGCTCCATTCACGAATCCGATCAGGACTTGCGAGTTTCAAAGCGATAGAGTCAAAATTTGTTGTGTCGAGTGTTTTCATATGATTGATAGTTAATGAGATAAAAGAATAATTACGCTTCAGTCTCTTGGCTCATAATCGCTTCGACCTGTCCCTTCTGAAGATCAACATCAAGTGCTAATCCACGGAGATAGTTCAACATCACCGAGAATGACGCAGGGATGTTTGGATCTTTGATTGGTTCATTTTTAATAATCGAATCAAATGTTGCCGCTCGTCCACGAATGTCATCGGATTTGATGGTAAGCATTTCTCGCAAAATATGCGATGCCCCATATCCTTCAAGTGCCCAAACTTCCATTTCCCCGAATCGTTGCCCTCCTCCTTGCGCTTTTCCTCCAAGTGGTTGTTGGGTGATGAGAGAATATGGTCCAATTGAACGCATGTGAATTTTGTCCTCCACCATATGGTGCAGTTTGAGAATATACATATACCCTACCGCAATATCCTGTTCAAATTTTTCTCCAGTTCGTCCATCAAAGAGCGGTACTCGCCCGTTTGAAGGGAATCCTGCCGCTTGCAATTCTTCTTTGATTTCAGCATCAGTTGCTCCAGAAAATGGAGGAACAATTGCTTGATAGCCAAGCTCATGTGCTGCAAGTCCAAGGTGAATCTCAAGAATTTGCCCGAGGTTCATACGAGACGGAACTCCAAGTGGAGTAAGTACCACATCAACAGGAGTCCCATCTTCCATATATGGCATATCTTCTTCAGGGAGCACTACAGAGATAACTCCTTTGTTTCCATGACGACCCGCGAGTTTATCTCCAACTGAAATATTTCGAAGCTGCGCAACTTCAATGACAATCTTTTTTATAACACCCGATTCAAGTGTATGTCCTTGGTCACGTGAAAATACTTTTACACGAATAATGCGACCTCGCTTTCCGTGATCCATCTTCAATGATGTATCTTTTACATCACGTGCTTTTTCAGCAAAGATAGAACGTAGCAATCGTTCTTCAGGAGTAAGTTCTGTTTCTCCTTTTGGAGTAATCTTACCAACAAGAAGATCCCCTTCTTTTACTTCTGCTCCAACACGAATCACTCCATCTTCATCAAGATCTTTCAATCGAGCTTCTCCTACGTTTGGAATATCACGAGTGGTTACTTCTGGTCCAAGTTTCGTATCACGAACAACACAAGTAAATTCTGCAATATAAATAGAGGTAAATTTAGAATCTTTTATAAGTCGCTCAGAAAGAATGATCGCATCTTCAAAGTTCGCCCCATTCCATGACATAAATGCCACACGCATATTTTGACCAAGTGCAATTTGCCCATGATCGGTAGTTGAAGTGTCTGCAATAAGATCTCCTTTCTTAATTTTTTGACCAAGCGTCACTACTGGTCTTTGGTGAAATGCGTTAAATTGGTTTGTTCTCTGGAAACTTATCAAATGATAGGTGTGCTCTTTTCCAGATTTATCTCCTTTCACTTTTACTTTTGAAGCATCAACATACGTTACCTCACCTCCTTCTTCCGCGATTACTAAGCGTCCAGAATATGGCGCTGCTGCTTCTTCAATTCCTGTTGCTACGAGTGGTGCTTCAGGACGAATACACGGCACTGCTTGTTTTTGCATGTTTGATCCCATCAATGCACGGTTTGCATCATTGTGCTCAAGAAATGGCACCATGCTTGTCGCAAGTGAAAATGCTTGGTTTGGTGCAACATCGATAAAATCAACTTCCTTTTTAGAAACAATTCCCGGAGCAGTACGAATACGTGCCTCTACTCGTGTAGGAAGCACTCCATCTTCATCATACTTTGTACTTGCATGTGCAATAACATATTTTTCTTCTTCTGCAGCATTGAGATAAACGATTTCTTTTGTGAGCTTTCCATCTTTCACTTTTATGTAAGGGGTCTCGATAATTCCAAATTCATTTACCCGAGCATAAATAGACATACGTAAAATAAGTCCAATGTTTGGACCTTCTGGGGTGTGAATAGGACACACGCGACCATAGTGCGATGGGTGTACGTCACGAACTTCAAGTGTCGCCCGTTCTCGAGAAAGTCCACCTGGCCCAAGCGCAGAAAGCGTACGAAGCTCTTCAAGTTCAGCAAGCACATTTTCTTGGTTCATAAATTGTGAGAGCTGGTTTGTGGTGAAAAATTCTTTAATGCGAGCTTGAAGGGGTCGTTGATTGACAACCTGAATAGGCAACGCATTTGCTGCATCAATGGTCGACATACGATCCTGCACATTTCGTTTTATTTGTGTGAGACCAACATACACCTTTTGTTGCAACATTTCCCCAACAAAACGAACACGTCGAGAGCTGAGGTTATCAATATCATCTGGTTTACTCCCTGGAGTAACATTAAGAGTGATCACTTGTTCAATAATGATAGCAATATCTGCTGCAGAAAGTGTCTTTCGTGACATTTCTTTTTCACTCATATCGAGCTCAAATCGCTTGTTAAATCGAAATCGCCCAACAGAAGAGAGGTCGTATCGTTCTTCACTAAAGAGTGTTTTTACAAAGTCCCGAGCATTATCAGCTGTTGCAAGGTCTCCATCACGAAGCTTTCGGTACATTTCTACAAATGATTCGTCTTGTGTTTTTGCTGTATCTTTTTCGAGACAATGCGCAATCACTTTCTGTGCAGTTTCACTCTTAAAATGCTTTTTAATATCTTCATCAGTTGCAAGTCCGAGCGCTCGAAGAAGAGAAACTATTGGAAACTTTCTTTTTTTATCAATACGTACTTGGATTGTTCCATCTGCTTCTGATTCGATTTCAATCCATACGCCGCGATTCGGGATAATTTTTGCTCCAAAATAACGCTTCCCTTTTATATCAAGCTCTGTAAAAAATACTCCACTTGAACGAGAAAGTTGCGGAATGATTGATCGTTCCACTCCGTTAATAATAAAAGTGCCATGTCCCGTCATCACAGGAATATCGGACATAAAGATTTCTTGTTCTTTTTCAGAACCAGTTTGCTTGTTGGTGAGTTTTACTCGTGCCTTGAGTTGCGCTTCAAGTGAGAGTTTGTTTTCTTTTGCATAGTGCTCATCATGCTTTGGTGGAGTGAGGTGAAACGATACGAAATCAAGTTGAAACTTCTTTCCGGAATAGTCATGAATAGGGGTAAATTCTTTAAAAACATCCTTTACTCCTTTTTCAATAAACCAGTTGAATGAGTCCAGTTGGTGTTGAATGAGGTTAGGAAATTCTACGAGGGGCTTTTTGTACTTTGAAAAATATTTCTTTGGTCGAACAATGTGACCGGTATGATCTTTTATTTTTGCCATGAATGGAATGGGTTATTTAAAACACAAAAAAGCCACAACCGAACACTCCCTTACTCTAGATAAGGGTATGTTCGGGGATGGCCGAACTTATAAAACTCTCTAATATACGGAAAATCAGCGCAACTATGCCGGAAACTGTAAGGACCGAAAGTATATAAAAATAAAGAAGAAATGTCAAACCCCCAGCACTGCTGGGGGTATATAAAGAAATCTTTTTTTTTAAAATTTATCATCTTTTACACCGCGATAACCGCCGTCCATTGGCCAATTACGAAATATTTGGCCAAAATCACGGATTCCTTGAATCTCTCTTACCAGCCTTGGCTGAGAGATTGAAAACAGTTGTATTACCTTCGCGGGCTCCGCCTTTGGTATTGATTCGATCTTTACAACCGTAAGGTTTCTTCTTTTCTTTTTTTCTTCTCTTGTCTTAGAGGAGATTTGCCTCCTCTCTGATTTTGGTATTTTATATTTGGCTATCGCCATAAAAAATATTTAAATTAAAAGAATTGATTTATCTTACCTTATTATAGCATATATAGCTATAATAGTCAATATTCCCGCCTTACCCCTTTTTCTGGCTTTTTCTCCACTCATCTATATCTTTGTGGTTGCCTCTCAAAAGCACTTTTGGTACTGCATATTTTTTACCTTTCCATATAAGCGTTTCTGGACGAGTATAGACCCGCGGACTTGCTACCCTATGCTCCTCTAAAGACTCTCCTTTTCCAAGTACTCCTGGAATTTGTCTCACAATGGCGTCTGTTATGACCAACGCAGGAAGTTCACCTCCAGTAAGCACATAATCCCCGATACTATATTCATCTGCTTTTACTATCTTGCGCACACGATCATCCACCCCCTCGTATCTCCCACAAACAAATACAATATCTGTGTACTGTTTCGCAAACTTTTTTGCCACCTCGTTAGAAAAAAGTTTTCCTGATGGAGAAAGCATTATCATCTTTACCTTGGAAGTCCGACTTCCAAGTTTTTTTAAAAATTTGAGCTTACTATATGCTGAGAGTATTGGTTGTGCGGTCATCACCATCCCTGGTCCCCCTCCATAGGGACGATCGTCAGTTTTTTTGTGTTTATCTTTGGTGTAGTCCCGAATATTGCGCACATCAAAACTTGCGAGCTTCTTTTCTTTTGCGCGCTTGAGTATTGATTCTCCGAGATAGCTCTCAATCATTTCAGGAAAAATGGTGAGGAAATGAAATTTCATATATTTGTTATAAATGAAAACGTCCCTGTTGTAAAACAAAACCCCTTATCCAAGGGGTTTTGTTTTACAACTTACAAATCTTTCAAATCTGCCATTGCGTCATCAAGGTCTGCTACCTGTTGGTGCTTCATGCCCCCTTCTGGTTCATTTATTTTGAGATTAACGCGAGCGTTGTGTTTCATCCCCACAACACGAAGGAGTGTACGGATTGCTTTTGCAGTGTTTCCGCTTCGACCGATAATTTTCCCCATATCTGCTTGATGCACCGAAAGGGTAAGGAGTACTCCCATCTCATCAACAGTACGATCAATCACTACATCCTGAGGGTTATCAACAAGTGCTTTTATCAACATTTCAAGAAATTCTTTATCAGACATACGTTTTATGAAATTCTGTTAGGACTAATACCTCTAGTATACCAGTTTCTCAAAAATAAAAATAACTACACTCAAGGTGTAGTTATTTTTATTTTTTCTTAAGCTCCTTTCGTTTTACTGTCGGAGCTTTCTTTGAAAGAACGTTTCGTTTCTTTCCTTCTACAATCCCAGCTTTTACTAACATATTGTGCATGGTATCTGAAGGTTGTGCACCGTATGCGAGCCAATGTTTGATGCGGTCTGCTTTTAGCTCTACCTTATCTCCTTTGAGAGTGTAGTTACCGAGAATTTCTTTAAACTTCCCACTTTTTGCACTATTTTTTGAGTCGGTCAAAACAACACGGAATGCCGCTTCGTTTTTTCGCCCTATTCGTTGAAGTCGAATACTTAACATGTAGGGCAAATACTAGCAGGAATTAAAAAAAGCGTCAAACATATACCTCTTAAGAGGAGCGTATGTTACAGTAGTTCCATGCAACCACTACAAATAGGTTCTGTATTTGAAGGAACCATTAGTATTTCACCAAAAGGTGTCGGCTATCTTAAAGTGCGAGATCTCGGCATCACTATTGAGATTCCCCGTCAATCATTAAACCGAGCATTTCACCACGACCAAGTAAAAGTAGAAGTAACAGCGCTCCCTATAAAAAAAGGAATTATAAAAGACGAAAATCCTGAAGGAAAAGTGATCGATATCACGAGACGATCAAAAATTGGTTATTCGGGAACACTTGCATTTGAAAATGGTGCACATTGCATCGTGTCAAACGACGGACGAATGTACACTCCTATTGTCATTGATAAAGAAAAGCTGCAAGGAGCAAAAACAGGAGACAAAGTGTTTTGTTCAATCACGCAGTGGTTAGATCCGATGCGTGAACCAGAAGGAGCTGTTGTGCGTGTGCTTGGAAAACCACTTGAAAACAATGCAGAAATGGTGGCACTTGCTCTTGAAAAAGGATTTGACGATCAATACCCTCCAGAAGTAATTGCTGAAGCAGAAAGAATCAAAGCGCATGGTATCACTGACGAAGAGAAAGCAAACCGTCGTGACTTTAGAACAACTACCACCTTTACCATTGACCCAGAAGATGCAAAAGATTTTGACGACGCTATTTCTGTTCAATTTTTAGAAAATGGAAACATCGAAGTTGGAGTCCATATTGCCGATGTCTCTCATTATGTCAGACCAAAAACAGCGATTGACGACGAAGCATACCGTCGTGCAACCTCTGTGTACCTCGTTGACCGCACTATTCCCATGCTCCCTGAGGTGCTATCAAATGATCTTTGCTCTCTGATGCCTGAAGTCGATCGACTCACCTTTTCTGCAGTATTTACCTTTACTCCTCGTATGGAAATAGTAAACGAGTGGTATGGAAAAACTGTCATTCACTCTCATAAACGATTTAGTTACGAAGAAGCTCAAAAAGTTCTCGATGAGAAACAAGGTCCGTTTCTAAAAGAACTTCAAACCGCTCTTTCTATTGCACAACATTTAGAAAAGAAACGGTTTGCTGATGGAGCGATTTCCCTTGAGACAGAAGAAGTAAAGTTTAAACTTGACGAAACTGGTCGCCCCATTAGCGTCTATGTAAAACATCGTGGCCCAACACATCATATGATAGAAGAGCTTATGCTCCTTGCGAACAGAAAAGTTGCTGAATATATAGCAACGCACGATGCGCACGGAGATGAAGTGTTTGTATTTCGAGTACACGACACTCCTGATCCAGAGCGAGTAGAGACATTGCAGCTATTTTTAAAACGGCTTGGATATAAAGTAACCGTTGATGAACATGGTGTCATTCCATCAAAACAACTCAACGATTTAGTACTCTCTCTTGAAGGGAAACCAGAGCGAGAAACTATCCAAACAGCTATCGTTCGCTCTATGGCAAAAGCAATTTACTCAACAAAAAATATTGGTCACTACGGACTTGCGTTTGAATTCTATACCCACTTTACCTCCCCCATTCGTCGTTACCCTGACCTTGTCGTTCATCGATTACTCGAAAGTTATTTACTCAATCAACAGATTCCTAAATCACTCTGGCACACCTATGAAGACATCTCCACACACTCATCACAAAGAGAAAAAGAGGCAGCAGATGCAGAGCGAGCATCTATTAAATATAAACAAACCGAGTACATGAGTGAACGTGTTGGGCAAATATTTGATGGAGTCATCACAGGAATCTCTCCAAATGGAATGTTTGTTGAAGAAAAAGAATCACGATGTGAGGGAATGGTTCGCTTAC
>CAZSQH010000029.1:0-7909 GCA_964608655.1 uncultured Candidatus Saccharibacteria bacterium
GCGTCATGATGCTTATCCAAGGAGTTGCAACAGCAGGAGAAAATACTGCTCCATTTGCAATACAAACACTGGTATCAGTGCGAACGGTTGAATAACACTAGTATGAATACAAAACATAAACAATTTGAAAATAAAAAAATCTCTCTTTTTTTAAAAAAAGAGAATAAGGGATTTACGCTTATTGAAACAGTTGTTGCTATTTTTATCCTCTCTCTTTCTATTGGTGCACTACTTACGCTTTCTGCTGGAGGATTCTTTTCAGTCCGGTATGCGAGAAATCAAATTGTTGCAGATAACCTTACTCAAGAAGCGCTTGAATATATACGAAACACTCGAGACACAGCATTTATTCAAGGAGCATCATGGGACACATGGCTTGCGACACTCAATGTTGATAGTTCTGGAAACCAGGTTGATCCATCTTCTCCAAGTGGATGTTTTGAAGCGGATGGATGTGTTGTTGATCCATATGATAATGTAAATAAAATACGTGGATGCAGGGGAGAGTGTCCGGTTACCGTGCTGTATCCTGATGAGGGATTTTATGGATATGAAAACGGAGATTATCCATTTAGTGGTGGGGCGTCTCCTATACAAACAACGTACCGAAGAAAAATTACGGTGACACGCCCATCATCAGCTGATCATCTTATTGTTACCGCAACGATTTCTTGGGAAAACGGTGCGACAGCAAAAACAGTATCACAATCAATGATGGTCACCAACTGGAATATATGATGTCTTTTATAAAAAAACAAAAAGGATTTGCATTGCTCTACACAGTCGTTATTATTAGTCTCATTTTGACGATTGCAATTAGTATTTCAAATACTACGTATAAGCAAGGTATTCTTTCCTCTCTTGCAAAAGATTCTCAAATTGCATTTTATCAAGCAGATGCGGGTGTTGAGTGTGGATTGTATTATGATATTGTCCTTCTCGAGTTTGATGCTGGAGCACGACCAGATGTGCTTGATTGTGGGGGAGAAATGCTTAAGCTTACACAAGAAGACGGAGTACGTTTTCTATACGAATCAATTGATACAGACGCTACCCCTGATCCGTGTTTTGCTGTCTCTATTGATAAAACAAATGCCCCTTCAACCATAGTGCAAGGACTTGGACACAACACGTGTATGGCGGGTATTCGCCAAGTAGAACGTGCACTTGAAGCTACTTACTAATCATGACATTTATAGAAGCAAAAGAGAGAATAGAGACGCTGAGAAAGCAGATAGATTTGTACGCACAAGAGTACTATGTTTTTGATGCACCTACTGTATCTGATGCGGTGTACGATTCTCTTGTTAGAGAACTTAAAGACTTGGAAAAAAAATATCCAGAACTTTCAGATCCAAACTCTATTATTTACCGCGTTGGAGGTAAGCCATTAGATGCTTTTGTGAAGGTAGAGCATAGTACACGTATGCTTTCTTTGAACGACGCTTTTTCTCTAAAAGAACTTGAAGCATGGGATGCCCGAATGAAAAAGCTTCTTGGTGATAAAAAATATACCTATTTTGCGGAAGTAAAATTGGACGGGTTAGCAATTTCACTTACCTATGAAAATGGAGTACTCACACGCGCTGCTACTCGTGGAGATGGCTCTGTCGGGGAAGATATCACACAAAATGCAAAGATGGTGCATACTATCCCACTTCAGCTTACCGCTCCTTATCCAGCTGTTATTGAAATAAGGGGTGAAGTTATCATGCAAAAGAAAGTGTTTGATCAGTTGAATGCTATTCAGAAAAAAAATAAAAAACCATTGTTTGCAAATACAAGAAATGTAGCCGCTGGATCCATTCGCCAACTAGACCCACTGTTGGTCAAAAAACGCAAGTTAGATTTTTTTGCGTACGATGTGGCAGAAATAAAAGGTATGGATATGCCAAGCGGACATCAGCAAAAACACCACCTTTTAAGGGCTTTAGGATTACCAGTGGTTGATCAAGAAAGTAGTGGAAAAAAAATTTCAGAACTCGAAACATTTATAGAGAAAATAGGAAGTATGAGAGATACACTTCCTTATAATATAGATGGGATAGTAATCTGTGTTAATGAAACTAGTCTCCAGAGGGATCTTGGTGTTGTTGGGAAAGCGCCACGTTATGCTGTTGCTTTTAAATATCCCGCAGAACGTGCAACTACACAGGTAATTGATATTACGGTACAAGTAGGGCGAACAGGAGTACTTACACCGCTTGCACATTTCAACCCAGTACTTGTTGCGGGTTCTACGGTTTCAAAAGCAACATTGCATAACATCGACCAAATTAATCGACTCGATGTTCGCATTGGAGATACTGTGGTGATCCAAAAAGCAGGAGATGTGATTCCTGAAGTCGTGGAAGCATTGAAGGACTTGAGAAACGGGAAAGAGAAAAAGTTTTCAATGCCGAAAAAGTGTCCGGTATGTAGTGCAACTGTAGAGCAACGCACAGGGGCAACAAAAGAGGAAACAGTTGCATTTTATTGTACAAACGAACTTTGTCCTGCAAAGCAAACTCGAAGTATGGTGCATTTTGTGAAAACACTCGATATTTATGAAGTTGGACCAAAGATTATTGATCGTCTACAAGAAGAGGGACTTATCTCTGATGCGGCAGATTTATTTAATCTTACCGAGGCAGACCTTTCAGGACTCGAGCGATTTGGAGAAAAAAGCGCAAAAAATATTATTGATGCGATTGCCGATAAAAAACACCTGACACTTGAGCGATTCATTGCGGCACTCGGTATACCACACGTAGGAGAAGAAACTGCACGTGATCTTGCTAACCATTTTGGTACATGGGAACAATTTTGGAATGCAGAAAATGTTGAATTTGATGCAATACCAAATATTGGGGGAGCGGTAACAGAAGCCATCGATACCTATCGGAAAAGTGCTTCAATGAAAGCTTTTATAAAAAAACTTTTTGCATTTGGAGTGATTCCTCAAAAAGCGAAAAAACAAACAAGTGGAATATTTTTTGGGAAAACGTTTGTGCTTACAGGAACCCTTCCCACGCTTTCTCGTGAGGAAGCAAAAAAGATGATTCAAGATGGTGGAGGTAAGGTATCGGGAAGTGTTTCAAAAAACACCACCTATGTCCTTGCGGGAGAAGAAGCTGGATCAAAACTTACTGACGCACAGCGCTTAGGGGTTACTATTATTGATGAGGCTTCATTTTTGAAGATGCAAAAAGGTTTGCTATAGTGCTCGTATGATAGATATACAAAAGTTGGCCGACTTGGCACGGATCAATGTTAGCAAGGAAGAAGAAGACGCTTTTAGAAAAGACCTCGAATCAATCGTTGCTTTTGTTGATCAGATTAAATCTAGAGATGTGGAAATTTCACGAGCGGAGGATGCTCAGATAAATGTATTTCGTGATGATGTTGTTGCGCCACTTTCGAGTGTGTATGATCTTGTTGAGAGTGCACCATCACATCAAGATGGATTTGTAAAAGTACCTAAGATTATTGAATAGCCATGCTTCGTGACCTCCACAATAAAATTATTTCTGGCGAACTATTAATTTCTGATTTGGTTTCAGAATACGTTACTCGTGCAAAGGCAGATACTCGAAACTGTTTTCGTGAGATTTTTTCTGACATTGATGAGCAGGTAGCTCGTGCGCAGGAGCTTGTCGCGGAAGGAAAAGCAACACCACTAACAGGTATCCCTATTGCCATTAAAGACAACATCATGTTTGCAGGACATATCGCAGGAGCATGTTCGCATATGCTTGATCACCATGTCGCTGCATATGATTCTTCTGCAGTTCGTGCGCTTAAAGAAGCAGGCGCAGTGATTATTGGACGTACAAATATGGATGATGGAGCGATGGGTTCTTCTACTGAAAATTCTGCGTATGGTCCGACAAAACATCCGCTTGATGATACACGGGTTCCTGGAGGATCATCAGGGGGATCTGCAGTGGCGGTTGCATCTGATCTTGCAGTTATTTCTCTTGGAAGTGACACTGGGGGATCGATCCGTCAGCCGGCAGCATTTTGTGGACTCGTAGGACTCTACCCAACGTATGGCACAGTTTCTCGTCATGGACTCATTGCAATGGCATCCTCTCTTGATGTTATTGGTCCATTTGGAAAAACGGTTGATGATGTCGCGCTTGTGTTTGAAACCATTGCACGATATGAACCACGAGATAATACTTCTATTGCTCATCCAATGGAAATTGCTCCCCTTAAAAAACGATTAGCAGTTCCAAGAGGACTTTTTTCACAAGGAGGATGTGATCGTGAAGTGCAAAAGAACTTTGAAGATACAATAGAGAAACTGAAAAAAGAGGGATTTTCTATAGATGAAATTGAACTACCACATTTTGCAGACGCACTTGCAGTGTATTACATTATTCAGCCAGCAGAGGTATCCTCAAATCTTTCTCGGCTCGATGGAGTGCGCTATGGTGATCGAATGAGTGATACTTCAGTGCTTGCTATGTACAAAGAGACACGGGGACAACTTTTTGGAAAAGAAGTGCGTCGTCGTATCCTTTTAGGAACCTATGTGCTCTCTCATGGGTATTATGATGCGTATTACAATAAGGCAGTTGCGCTTCGTCAGGTAATCCGCGCAGAGCTCGAAAAGGCGTTTGAGTACTATGATGGGATCATCACTCCCACCACACCAACTCCAGCATTTAAAATAGGGGAGAAATCAGCAGATCCTGTAGCAATGTATTTATCAGATTTGTTTACTGTTCCTGCAAACATTGCGCAAGTTCCTGCACTTTCTATTCCAAGTGGAACTACAACAGAGGGACTTCCTATAGGGATCCAGATTATTGGCCCTCGATTTGGAGAAGGGCAACTATTTTCTATTGGTAAGATAGTCGAGAATATACGATAATAGAGACAATGCAACCAAGCGTCCCAGAACCAGTCTTTCTTAATGTTGAATATCTCTTTTTCCTTTTTTTTAGAGCGGTAGGAGGATTTTTCAAATATATTTTTTCGAAAGAATTTCTGCAAGATTTTTATGTTGCCGCTACTATTATTGTGATTCTTCTTATAACGCTTGTGTTGTATCTTCTTGTACGGTTGTATGAATTAAAAAAAGAAAAAGAAAAAAAACAACAGCAAAGTGTTGGGGGAACATTAGATACTCAATCTGTAAGTAGTGCACAAAATCCAGCTGTGGTGCTTCCTGGAATTCCAGTGAGAAACGAAACATGGGAGGGAATTAGAACAAAACTTCTCAGTGATAACCAGAGCGACTGGCGTCTTGCAATCATCGAAGCAGATATTTATATGGACAAATTGCTTGATGATAGGGGGTATCATGGGGACACCACAAGTGATAAATTAAAACAAATTACTCCAGCAGAACTTGCATCTATTCAAATTGCTTGGGAAGCACACAAAGTGCGAAACCGCATTGCGCATGATGGGGCGTCGTTCACACTCACCCAACCAGAAGCTCGGCGGGTGCTTTCATATTTTGAGATTGTATTTAGAGATCTTGGTGCGATTAGTTAGTGTTGCGGGGGCCTGAATCGAACAGGCGCCTGAAGGTTATGAGCCTTCCGAGATACCACTTCTCTACCCCGCGGTATGGTGCGTAGGAGACTATTGTACAAGAGAAATTATGTTTACGCAAGGAGGGAGTTGAAACAAACCTATAATATGCTATATTCTTGTAACTTGTCGGCGTAGCTCAGTCGGTTAGAGCGTGGGACTCATAAGCCCAAGGTCGGTGGTTCGATTCCACCCGCCGACACAATGCCGGCAAGGCAGATTGAAAATTTGCGGACGTAGCTCAACTGGTTAGAGCACCCGCCTGTCACGCGGGAGGTTGCGGGTTCAAGTCCCGTCGTTCGCGCATAAAACAGTTTGACCCCAACACGAATGTGTTTGGGGTTTTACTGTTTTACCGCAGACGTGGGGCTTGAACCGAGGGCACACGAAGTAGGACGTAGTCCGCAGTGCCCGAGTGGGGGTCGAGCGAATGTGATAGTTATGAGCTTGCGAAATGAGTATCCATGAGAGTGACCAAGTCCCGTCGTTCGCGCATCGTTTTTTATTTGATAATAAAATAAGCATAAAAATTTTACGAGAGTAGTAAAAGGAAAACCGTGATATTATTTTGATATGTTAAAACTAATCATATTTGTAATAGTCATAACTGGAGCTGTAATTCTTGTTAAGTATTTATCTGCTACTGGTAAAGAAGATAAAAAGCGTGATTTGTCAGTGTATAAAAGAAAGAACTTCCTTTTCGACACAGTTTCAGAATTTAACCTCTTTAAGACTCTAGTAGAGCTTTTTGGGGATAAATACTACATATTTACTCAAGTGAATTATAGTCATTTGATAGAAGTTAAGCCTATGTCTTTTGCTGAGCAAAGAAAGTATCGCAGCAGTATAGATCGTAAGTCAGCAGATTTTGTATTTTGTGATAAAGAACATGTTATACCTCAACTTATAATTGAACTTGATGGTGGAGTTCATAATTTTAAGAGTAAACAAGCAAGGGATGAATTTATAAATAACTTAACAAAAATAGTTGATTTACGAATTTTACACATACAAACCAACAATTCAGATAAAGAGTTTATTAAGAATGAGATAATCAATAAACTAAATCAGACTTCGGGTATAGAAACATAACTAATATAGTTATGAGTCGTAGTTACAATTTTGTTCACTAGATCGAAAAAAACCTAAGCATTATGTTTAGAATTTTTATTTTTTATAAAGTAATCTTTATAAGATTGACTATTTAATTAATAAATGCTATAGTGTTTCGGTAACTATATTCTCCTTAGAGTCATTTGTGTAATTAGGCACGGTTGTGACGGAAAGGACAACAAATTACACACAATAGACTTATGAATACATCACACTCAAGCAACCGCGCACCGCGTGGAGGCAATGCACGTTTTTCTCGTTCATCATCTTCTTCACGAGGAGGTTTTGGTACGCACCGTTCTAGCACAGGACGTTCTTTTGGCAATCGTCGTTCACCGCAAAGAGGGTCTCGTCCTCAAGGAGGTAAGCGAGGGGGCCGTCGTGGAGACTTTATTGATGAAAAACTTTTTATAAATAAGGCAGTCCCAAAGACAGAAGAAATCTACACACCAGTGCACACATTTAATGATTTTATTATTCCTGAAAAATTAAAAGAAAACTTGATTCATAAGGGATTTATTGCACCGTCTCCAATCCAAGATCAAGCAATCCCAGAAGGTCTCAAGGGGCACGATATTATTGGTATTGCTGCAACGGGAACAGGAAAGACTGCAGCATTTCTTATTCCACTTATTAGTAAATTAGTGGACAGAAAAAACGACAAGCGGATCATGATACTCGCACCAACAAGAGAGCTTGCACAACAGATTGAAGCAGAGTTTCGTATTTTTACACGGGGAATGCGCCTGTATAGTGTCACCTGTGTCGGAGGATCTCCCATCTTGCGACAGATACGAGAGCTTGATAGAGGAGTACATGCAGTAATAGGTACCCCAGGAAGAATTAAAGATCTTATTGAAAGAAAAAAGATTGATATGCAAGAATTTGGGAGTATTGTTTTAGATGAAGCTGATCGAATGCTTGATATGGGATTTATTGCAGATATGCGATACATTCTCGGATTGATGCCAAAAGAACGGCAAACATTTTTCTTTTCAGCAACGCTTTCACCAGAGATAAGACGTTTGTGTGACGATTTTCTTAATAATCCTGTTTCTATTAGTCTTAAAACAAGAGATACATCGAGTTCAGTTGAACAAAATGTTGTTCGAGTGTCTGATAAAAGTAAAAAACTCGACATACTTGCGGAAATACTCTCTCGTCCTGATGCAAGCAAAGTCCTCATTTTTAGAGAAATGAAACGGCATGTTGACGAGCTTGCTCGAGAACTATCTGCTCGGGGATTTAAAGCGCTTGCGCTTCATGG
>CAZSQH010000030.1:0-805 GCA_964608655.1 uncultured Candidatus Saccharibacteria bacterium
CAGGCGGTTGCTGTTGTCGGGTCGACGACAACAAACGGAAATGTGATGACATTTACCACAACCACTCCTCCAGGAACACGCTAATGTTTCTCGATTTTCTTTTATCACAAAATAGTATTACTGAAGCCCAGTACAACAGGGTACTTGCTGAAGTTGATACAAAATACGAAGGTGACGTGTCGAAAGCCCTCCTTTCTGTTGGACTTTCAGAAGATGCTCTTACTCAAGCAAAAGCATCATTTTATAAACTCCCGTACCAAAAAATAAAACCGCAAGACGTTTCTTACGATACGTTGAAATATATCGAAGAAGAAGCCGCTCGCCACTATAAATTTATTCCAATCGCTTTTGCAGAAGGAGTACTTTCTGTTGGGGTAACAGAACCAGAAAATATCGAAAGCATGAACGCGCTCCAGTTTATTTCTTCAAAAATAGGAGTGCCATTTAAAATATTTCTCATTTCGTTTTCAGATTTTCTTTCAGTTGTCGAAAATTATAAGGCACTTTCACAAGAAGTTGATCGAGCAGTGGGAGAGCTCAACAGTGAACTTGAAATGGCAAATATCGAGGTGTCAAAAGGAAAATCAACAACAGTTACTGAAAATGATTCGTCAAAAAAAGAACAGGCAATCGTTGAAGATGCTCCCATTATTAAAATTGTTGCGGTGATTATTGATCATGCGGTGTCAGGACTTGCGTCAGATATTCACATTGAACATACGGGAGAAAATGTAAAAGTTCGCTATCGCGTCGATGGGACCCTTCATACAACACTTGTACTTCCCATCAATACATTTGATGCAAT
>CAZSQH010000030.1:815-7779 GCA_964608655.1 uncultured Candidatus Saccharibacteria bacterium
AAGCTACGCCTTGATGAAAAACGCCGACCACAAGATGGCTCATTTGCAACTATGATTGAAGGACGAAAGATTGAGTTTCGTGTCTCAACCTTCCCTGCATATTATGGAGAAAAAGTGGTGATGCGAATCCTTGATTCTGAAAAAGGAATCAAATCTATCGAAGATCTTGATTTACGCCCAGAACACCTTGAGATGGTAAAAGTGGCACTTGAAAAACCATACGGAATGATCCTTATTTCAGGTCCTACTGGTTCTGGGAAATCAACTACACTCTATTCGATGCTTGCTGCAGTTGATCGAGAAGGGAGCAATGTTGTTTCCCTTGAAGATCCTGTGGAATATCAAATCCCTGGCGTAACTCAATCTCAAGTGATGCCTGAAATTGGGTACACTTTTGCGTCTGGGCTTCGTTCGATTTTGCGTCAAGATCCAAATATCATCATGGTGGGAGAGATTCGAGATAAAGAAACTGCAGCACTTGCAATCCAAGCAGCGCTTACAGGACACTTAGTCTTTTCAACAATCCACACCAATACTTCAATTGGTATCATTCCTCGGTTGATTGATATGGGAATTGACCCGTACCTTATTGCACCTACCTTGGTATTGGCAATTGCACAACGTTTGATGCGTCGGGTGCATCCAAGTGCTCGAAAGGAAGTACCTATGGATACTGCAACAAAAGAATTTATTGAACAACAATTTAAGGATCTTGATTCAAAACATAAAGAAAAGCTCAATATTGGGGAAAAGATGTTTGAGATTGTTCCCACTGGGGATGTCCCTTCGGGGACTCGTGGGCGTGTTGCTGTATTTGAAATGTTTGCAGTAGATAAGGAGCTTCAGGAATTGATCCTAAAGAATCCTGGTGAAGGAGAGCTGTATAAGATGTGCCGTTCAAAAGGAATGATCACGCTTCGGGAAGACGCACTTTTGAAAGCGCTCGAAGGAAAAGTCCTCATGCAAGAAATGTACGGTATATAATTTTTTTCGTGACATCTCCCGTGCAAGTCGGGTATACTACGTAACATGGAACCAACAGACACAACAACAAAAACAGATATGCAAAAATGCGTTTTTATTGTTGATGACGACTCTTTCTTGCTTGATATGTATGCAATTCGTTTTACTCAGGCGGGATACAAAGTAGAAACTGCAATGAACGCAGAAGAGACTTTAACAAAACTTCGAGGAGGAATTACTCCTGATGTGCTACTCCTTGATGTGGTGATGCCTGCGGTTGACGGATTTGAATTGCTTGAAAAAATAAACGAAGAAAAGCTTATCCCACATGTAGTAAAAATATATCTTTCAAATCTTGGACAAGAACAAGATATTGCCCGAGGAAAATCATTAGGTGCTTCTGGGTATATCGTTAAAGCGAACAGTACCCCTTCAGAAGTGGTCGATAGAGTAAAAGAGATTGCTCATGTGTAATATATTGTATGGAAAAATATAAAAAAACATTTGAAGAACTAGTAGAGACATTGATCCAACAAGACGGGTCTGATCTTCACATCTCTTCTGGACGATTTCCTGCTATACGAGTGAATGGGGAACTTATTTTTCTTTTAAATCATCCTGAACTTACTCAAGAAGATGTAGATGGGATATTGCAAGCAGTGCTCTCTCCAGAGCACTACAAACGATTTACCACAACACAAGAGCTTGATTTTTCATACACCTATCAAGGTACTATGCGATTGCGTGGAAATGCGTTTGTTCAGCAAGGGAAATTTGGTATAGCACTTCGTCTTATCCCTCACGTGAAAACGCTTGAAGAATTGCATCTTCCGCCTATTCTTGCCGATTTTGCTCGTCGAAGACAAGGGTTTTTTCTTGTAGTTGGTCCTGTGGGACAAGGAAAATCTTCTACTATGGCAAGCATGGTTTCTCTCATTAACGAAGAAAAGGCAGCGCACATCCTTACCATCGAAGATCCTATCGAGTATGTTTATGATCAAAAGAAATCAATTATCAACCAACGAGAAATAGGGATTGATAGTGGAAGTTTTGAATCTGCACTTAAAGGAGCGTTTCGTGAGGATGTGAACGTTATCCTTATAGGGGAAATGCGTACCCCAGAAACAATCGCAACAGCGGTGACTGCTGCTGAAACAGGGCATTTGGTGCTTTCAACATTGCACACCAACAACGCGTCGCAGACGATTGATCGTATTATCGATTCATTTCCCGCTGAACAGCAAGATCAGATTCGTATTCAATTGGCAGCATCGCTACTTGGAGTATTTTCACAACGGCTAGTTCCTCGTATTGCAGGAGGACGTGTTCCAGCATATGAGTTACTTATCAATAACAATGCAGTCTCAAATCTTATTCGCGAAAAGCGCACACATGAAATCGATATGGTAATTGAAACAGGATTTGAACAGGGGATGGTAGATATGAACCGATCACTTGTTGATTTGGTACGTCGTGGTGAGATTACCCCTGAAACTGCTTTTTCTTACTCATTGAACCCAAAAAATCTTGAACGATTAATGTAAAATGAATTTTAAATATACCGCTATCACAGATAAAGGAGAAAAACGCGAAGGAGTCATTGACGCGGTGAACCGAGAGCTTGCAATTACTGGGTTGCAACGACGTGGACTCATTGTTACTTCTCTCAAAAACGAACAAGAGGCAAAAAAATGGTTCGAAGTCACATTGTTTGAAAAAGTACCAATGAAAGAAGTTGTCATTCTTTCTCGACAGATGTCGACACTCTTTGAAGCGCAAGTGTCTGCATTGAAAGCATTTTCACTTCTCGCGACCAATACTGAAAATAAACTCTTACAGAGAAAACTAAATCAAATCGTTGCTGATTTGCAAGCAGGAACCTCTATTGCTGGATCGCTCGCAAAACATGGAGATATTTTCTCTGACTTCTATGTCAACATGGTAAAAGCAGGGGAAGAATCAGGAAAGCTTACTCAGGTGTTTACCTATCTCGCGGACTATCTTGATCGACAATATGCACTTACTTCAAAAACAAAACATGCACTTGTGTATCCAGCGTTTGTTATTGGAATATTTATTGTGGTGATGGTGCTCATGTTTACCGTGGTGATTCCAAAACTCTCGGTCATTATTACTGAGAGTGGTCAAGATATTCCGTTTTATACAAAAATTATTATGGCGATCAGTAACTTTCTAGTAAATTACGGTATATTCCTTATTGTAGTTGTTGCTGTTGGAATGGGATACCTCATTCGATTAACTCGTACAAAAAAAGGAAAAGCAATCCTTGATGACATGAAAATCACAACTCCAATTATTGGGAATCTCTACAAGAAATTATATCTTGCTCGTATTGCTGATAACATGGACACCATGCTCTCAGCGGGAATTCCCATTGTTCGTGCAATAGAAATTACAGGGGGAGTTGTTGGAAATAAACGGTTTCAAACGATTATGTTTGATGCAATGGAAGGAGTAAAAGCAGGAAAATCTTTTTCTCAATCAATGGAGGCACATCCTGAAATTCCTAAAATTATGCCTCAAATCATTCGTGTGGGGGAAGAAACTGGGTCTATGGGTTCTATTTTGAAGATGTTGGCAAAGTTTTACAATAGAGAAGTTGACGAAGCGGTTGATACGCTTGTTGGGTTGATCGAGCCATTTATGATTGTTTCTCTGGGGTTGGGAGTTGGGTTGTTGTTGGTGTCTGTATTGGTGCCTATTTACAACATTGCCGGAGGAATACAGTAGGAGGGTTAGTAGAGCGCAGAGAACAGGAACTAGTTGTACCCCAGTTTTACACAGTTTTTCTGTGTAAAACTGGGGTACAATGGTACACTGTATAGGTTACAAAGAAGATTTGTAATAATCGATTATTAAAATTTTGAACGTTTAATATTTTTTAACTGTTATGAAAAAACATTATCAAAGTGGGTTTACCTTGATCGAACTTCTCGTGGTAATCGCGATCATTGGTATTCTCGCATCAGTGGTGCTTGCATCATTGAACTCAGCTCGAAACAAAGGGGCTGATGCAGCTATCAAGGCAAGTTTGACCAGTGCACGTGCACAGGCAGAGCTTTTCTATGATGCTGGTACAACATACGATGCTGTATGTACAACCGCAATCGGAAGTAACGGTATTCAAAGCATGATACTTGGTGCTGCACAAAAACTCGGTTCTAGTGCTGTGGTTGGTGCTGATGCACAAGCATTCGTATACGGTGCAACTGGAGCTGTTGCAGGAAATGCGGTCTGTCATGACTCAGCAACAGGATGGGCAGCGATTGTTTCTCTTAAATCACCTACCACTGCAAGTGCAGGGTGGTGTGTAGACTCAACAGGAGCTGCAAAAGAAGCAACATCTCTTGCTGCAAGTGCTGTTGTTTGTCCATAATCTCTCATATTCTTTAGAATGATACAGAACACCGTGCTTTTGGCACGGTGTTCTGTTAAATGGTACAATTTACGCAAGGTAAGTAATATTATTTCTTATGAACATACAGTATAAAAAAACAGGGTTTACGTTAATTGAACTTCTTGTTGTTGTTGCAGTTATTGGGATTCTTTCAGCGGTGGTGCTCACTTCAATGTCTGCTTCACGATTGAAAGCACAAGATGGAAAAATAAGAGAACAGATGGTGATTATTCGATCCCAAGCAGAGATTTTTTATCATGCAAACAACAGTACTTACGCCAACCTTTGTACTAGTGCAACCGGGATTGCTCCTCAGTTGCAAGCTGCGCACACGGCATCAGGGGTAGCTACGTTAGTAACCAATGGAGCAGTACAAACTGCAACCACCACTAACTGTTACGCAACTGTGTCAGGATATGCGGTATCAGTAAAGTTGCGCACCCCAACCACCGCAACCTACATGTGTGTTGACGGAAGAAATCAAACACTCATTACTACCACACCACTTGCCGCAGGAGCTGATTTTTGCTCTTAATACGGTAATTTTTGTGCCTTCTTTCTAACGAACATGGTATAATTTGTTCGTGATATTTTTTCTTTTGCCGATCCTTATTTTTATTCTCGGTCTTCTTATAGGAAGTTTTCTCAATGTCGTAGTGTTGCGAATGCATACAGGGCGAAGTGCTCTGAGGGGGCGTTCTATTTGTGTGCGCTGCAATCGGGCACTTTCGTGGTATGAACTCATCCCAGTAGTTTCTTTTCTTTTTCTTCGAGGCAAATGTCGAACCTGTCGTACATCAATTTCGTTTCAATATCCAGTAGTAGAGTTGCTCACCGCAATCGTTTTTGTTGTACTCTACATCAAAATTCCCCTTGCGTTAGGATTTAGCATGTACGGGTGGTTATCATTTCTTTTTTCAGCGATTATCGCAGGGCTTTTAATTGTGTCTGCTGTGTATGATGCTCGTCATAAGATACTTCCCGATACTATAATGTATCCGTTTCTTCTGATAACGCTTATTGGAATAGCAATTAAAGCAACATTGTTTCCTGGTTTTTCTGAGGGAAAAGCTATTATTGAAGGAATACTTGTAGGACTCCCATTCTTTCTTCTCTGGGCACTTTCAAAAGGACGACTTATGGGGTTTGGAGATGTAAAGCTGGCACTTGGAGTCGGGTGGCTCCTAGGAGCCTCACTTGGATTTTCAGCAATCATCCTTTCATTTTGGATAGGAGCAGTGTTCGGCCTATTTCTTATCGCTATTTCGCACACACATTCAATGAAATCACAAGTACCGTTTGGACCATTTATTATTGCGGGGGCATTTATTGCGAGTATGTGGTCGATTAGTATTGCCACCATGTTTCCATTATGGTTTTCATAAGAAAAATAATAGCAAAAATAGAAAAAAAATTAGTCTTTCAAGGTGTATTGAGAGATGCTCAGAAAGGAATGACGATGGTTGAATTAGTCACGGTGCTTGCGATCGTTGCGCTTGTATCAGGGGTGCTTATTTTTAACTATTCAAAATTTAGAAATGATGTCACTGTGCGAGGGCTTTCACAAGAAGTTGCTCTTGCGATACGAAAGGCACAAACATATGCCACAAGTGTTCGTTCGATTGAGGGTATGGGAGCGAGTACGACTTCTTTTCCAGGATATGGGATTAGTTTTTCTGTAAATAGAGATGATTCCTCTGATTCTTCAGCACCGAGCAAAATGCAGTTCATTCTCTTTGCTGAAATTCCTGATGATTCTGGTCTTACTGATGGAATGTATAACGACGGAGGATCTTGTGGTGCTCCAGAGCAAAAAAACGAATGTTTGGAGAAATTCACTATTAATTCACCAGACAGAATTGTTAAACTTTGTATTGAAGGAAGAGATTGCAATATAAATGATCAAGCAATTGATATTGTATTTGCGCGTCCTGCTCCTGATGCTGTTATTTGTTCACTCAATGGCGGTAGTTGTGATGCTGATCGACCATCATATATTGAAGTGGTTCTTGAATCGCCATCGGGTACACAAAAAACAATTAGTGTGTGGAACACAGGACAAATAAGCGTCCAATAAGTATGAAAAAAACAATTTTCAATTATAAAAAAACAAGTACACAACAAGGGTTTACTCTTGTTGAATTGATTGTTTCACTCGGCCTTTTTGTGGTGGTGATTATTGCTGCGGTTGGATCACTGTATTCAGTGAATAATGCTGCTCGAAAGGTTGAGGCGATGCGAACAGTTCTTGATAACTTAAATTTCGCAATTGAATCAATGAGTCGAACTATTCGAACAGGAACAGATGTTGTTTGTGGAAGTGGTGTACAGAGTAGTCAAAATAATTGTTCGTTTTCAGCAACCTTCAACAATCCTGCGGAAGAAATATCAATACAAAGTACTCTCGGGACGCAAGGACTCGTTAGGTATCGTTGGGTGGATGTTGGCGGTAGGGGTGAAATACAAAAGTGGTCAGACGGAGACTGGGTATCGTTGACTGCTCCAGGGATCGATATTCAGCAAGCGTCATTTTTTGTTGATGGGGCAAACAGCCCTATTACTGGAGGAGACGATGCGATACAA
>CAZSQH010000031.1:0-7505 GCA_964608655.1 uncultured Candidatus Saccharibacteria bacterium
TTTTCTAACAAAAGCAATAGATTCTTTCTATTGCTTTTTTATTTTGTTTGCTGGCAGTGTGGGACGATACCCGAACAGCACTCGAAATAGGTGGTATAAAAATCCCCGATCCATTACCTGAACTTATATCAAAATTAAAAGAATACGCTTTTATTTAGATTTATTTTGGAACTGTTCCTCTCTAATAGCTGAAGCTTCAGCTATAGCACTCGCTATTCCTCCAACATTCCTTTTTATTTCAGTATTGGGTATATGCATCGTGGCATAATCATCTTTACCTGAATGACCAGATCTAGCTAAATCACTCACTATTTGCGTTGCGTCTGTTAAATGCTGATTCCCATCAATCTCAATATTAATTTTTGAACTTGGGATTGAAAGATCCACATGTTTATAACCATCATAAGCTTCGGGCCTAAAGTGAACCTTAAGCTTCTTTAGAGCCTTCATTAGCATGAATACGTAGCCTGTAGGTTTTGGCATGTAATAATTATACCTTGATTTTTTATTTGCTGTCCGTGCCTAATTATTTAGGTGAATTGTAAACCATTTGAATGCAGCTTCTGTATTTCGATTTTCCATTTTTAAAGTATACATTAGAAGTTAACCCTACGAGTCAAAATTGAAATTGTTTTGAATTCGATCATTTCGGAGATTTATAACAAAAATTGACATTTCAGAAATACAATGTAAGGTTTAGAAAAATCAATTTAAAATGGTTAAAAATAAGAACCCTGAAATTCATCCTATTTCCAAGATTCCCTCGAAAAGGTTGAAAAATGATCCGTGGATGAGTGTTGCTATAATACTTATCTCAGGTAAAACAAAAAGAAGAGGGTACTACGACGCTCATGGAAGTGTCGCGGGAGGAAAGTTTTTTTACTTTAGAAAAAATTCCATAGAAGATTGTGCTGATTTGAAAAAGTTCCCTACTCATTGGTATTACGCATAAAATACTGTGTAAAAGTTTAAAGGCTGATCATGTTGATCGGCCTTTTATTTTTTATAAAAATACTAGCTGGCTGTATGGTACGAAGTTGGAACCAACATCGTCCTTGACTTTCTATATTTGAGCGGTAGTATGAGTGAAATTTAAAAATTTAGACATGGTAAGAATAACTGAAACCAAAGAGGGGTTATATTCAAAATTGAATAAATACTTCTCAGAAGCCCACTCATCCTGGATGTTTTTGCACAATATTCTTAAAAGAATTATTGAAAAATATTATGGTAAATGGGAGAAAGAATGCAAAGTTGATATATCGAAAACTGAAATGGCATATTTCCACGGTAATCCAAATGCCGTAGCTGTTTCAAGTGATGTTTTGCGTACCATAGGCCTTCCTGTTGAAGGAACACAAGCATCAACGGGTACACTCAAAGAAAGTGCGAGTGTAACAATCAGATTTTGAACCAGATGAGATTTTTAGAAAGTCGTTTTTAAATAAACGGCTTTTTATTTTACAAGCTGCCCGACAGGGACTCGAACCCCAATTTACGGTGCCAGAAACCGGCGTCCTACCATTAGACGATCGGGCAATAGATCGCCCGACGATTATACAAGAAACTATCACTTTTTCAATGAAGCTCAAACGCAACAATACCGTACTCTTTTATTTTTTCTTTATATCCTGGGTAGCTATAGTACATTGCTTCCATTTCTGTAAGGGTAGTAACACCTGGATTAATGCGTCCTGGATCGTATTTTGTAATAAGTGCTTTGATTGTTTTAAACCGAGTAATCTTTTTTATTTCTTTTATTATCTTTTTACCATCACATACCAGTATGAGAAAATCTCCTTTTTGAAGAGATTGATATTTCGCTGTGTTCGCTCGCGTTTCAATATTTTTTATTCCTCTTTTAATGTACTGCCACGTTTTTTTATTTTCTTTCGCAAAACGAAGCGTGATTGTTTTAACGTTTCTTTTTTCCATACACAATCGATGCTTTTATAAATGCAGTAAAAAGTGGGTGCGGTGCAAGCGGACGAGCTTGAAATTCAGGGTGATACTGTGTTCCGAGAAAAAATGGGTGATCTTTCTTTTGAAGCTCAGCGATCTCCATGAGAGTGCCGTCAGGAGATGTGCCCGAAAACACAAGCCCTGCTTTTTCTAATTGAGAAATAAACGCTGGATTTACTTCAAATCGATGTCGATGCCGTTCGTACACTTTTTTTGTTCGATATGCATCCGCTGCAATAGTTTTTTCTTTCAATCGCGCCTCATAAGAACCAAGTCTCATACTTCCTCCATAATGCTGTTTTTTCATCTTTTCCTTTTGCTCATCCATGATGTCAATGATGCATGTGTCACTGTCTGGAGTGATTTCTCGAGTAGTCGCCCCCTTTATCTTTGCAACATGACGTGCATACTCAATCACCGCGAGTTGCATACCGTAGCAAAGTCCAAAATAAGGAATCTTTTTTTCCCGAACATACTTAATAGCGTTTATTTTCCCTTCGACTCCTCGCTTCCCAAATCCTCCAGGAATCAATACGCCGTCAAATTTTGAAAGCATGACTATCTTCTTTGGATCTTTTTCAAATTCTTCCGCAGAGAGCCACGTGAGCACTGGTTTCTTTTTTAACACATACGCCGAAAATTTCACCGCTTCAATCACAGAGATATATGCATCGGAGAGTACAAAATCTCCTGTTTCAAAATACTTCCCCACCACCGCAATATGCACTTCGTCTCTACAGGTGGTGATACATCGTACCATCTGTTCCCACTGTCGCTCTTCTTCACGTCCACCTTTTCCAAGTCGAAGGCCGAGAATACCAGCAATCGTCTCTGGAAGCTTTTCTTTTTTAAAATTTACCGGCACTTGATAGATACTCTCAATATCAGGGGCGGAAATAACATGTTTTTCAGGAACATTACAGAAAAAAGAAAGTTTTTGTTTTCGTTTTGCATCAAGTGGCTCACTTGAACGAGCAATAATAATGTCTGGTTGGATTCCTGAAGCATTTAAGGTACGCACTGAGTGTTGTGTCGGTTTTGTTTTCATTTCTCCTACTTTTGATGGAGTTGGAAGATATGACACCATAACAAACATCACCTGTTTGGGGTGTCGAAGCTTCATCATACGAGCTGCTTCAAGAAAAAGGATATTTTCATATTCACCCACCGTTCCTCCTATTTCAATAATAGTTACGTCTGCTTTTGCTTTCTGCTGTGCCCGTGTAATACGTTCAACAATTTCAAGAGGAACATGTGGAACAACCTGCACACAAGCACCGTTGTATTTAAGCCCACGCTCTTTCTCAATGACACTCTGGTACACCCGCCCTGTCGTCATATAATTGATCCGAGAGAGATCTGTATTGAGAAATCGCTCATAGTTACCCATATCTTGATCAGTCTCATCCCCATCAGGTAAAACGAAAACCTCACCGTGTTCGGTGGGGTTCATAGTGCCGGCGTCGACATTTACATAAGGGTCGATTTTGATTGCGGTGACGTTTAATCCGCGATCTTTGAGGACTTTACCAATAGAGGAGGCAGTTACCCCTTTCCCTACTCCGGAAATAACCCCACCAACCACAAAAATAAAGCTTGGATTTTTTTTCATATATTACACGTTGAGATACTTTCGCACGGCAAGGATACTCGATGTTGCCCCAAGAAATAACCCCACCAGAAGAACAACTCCTCCTATTGAGAAAAAGTGGTTCAAGTAGTGCGTATAAAGATTGATACCAAGAATATCGGTCGCCTTATGTCCAAGAAGATATGTGATAGGTAAAAATATAAGAAAAGTGAGTATCCACGCAAAGAAACCATAGAGCATGCCTTCAACCAAAAAAGGCATCCGAATATATGAGCCACTCGCACCTACAAGACGCATGATTCCTATCTCTTCACGAACAATATAGATAGTGAGACGTACCGTGGTAAACATAATTACTACAGAAATAAGAGAAAGGATAATAGTTACCACCAGTCCAATATCCCGCGAATTATCAATGAGCGCATTGAGACGATCGATCACCACTTTGTTTTGTGCAAAATTGATACGATCAATAATCTGCGCATTGTCTCGAGCAATCTGACTATCCCCTTCAAGTACATTAACAATACTTTCGTACTGCGTTGAATCATGCGCTTTGATACGAATATTTCCTCCAAATGGATTATCTCCTAATTCTTCAAGCGCTTGGAGTGTTAGATAATCATCAGCATGTCGTTCACGAAATGCGAGCACTTCTTCATCGGCAGATGTGTATTCGACTGACGCAACTTCTGGAAGCGTCTCAAGTGTTTCTTTAAGAAGAAGGATGCGTTCTTCTTGAGCATCGATAGTGAAATACACTGCAACATCTACTTGGTTTTGAAGCCCATCAATAGTCTTTTTAAGAGTTGCGTTAAAAAGAAAAAGTGCAGTAATCACCGAAAGCGTTATGACAGTAACTAAAATTGCGGCATAAGAAACAAGGCCATTTCTTTTAAAATTGGTCCATCCCGATCGTACTACACGTTTTACATTGACCCAAAACATACTATTGATAAATTATACCTTACGATGATGAGACTCGTCCTTTATAAGTTTCCCCTTCTCCATGGTAAGCATTCTCTTTCCGACTCCATTAATCAACTGCTGATCATGTGTTGAAAGAATTACCGTTGTACCAAGATCGTTAATTTTTTTAAGAATATGCAGTACTTCTGCAGTGTTTGTCGTATCGAGATTTCCTGTTGGCTCATCAGCAATCAACACCTCTGGTTGATTAATGATAGCTCGAGCAATCGCAAGTCGTTGTTTTTCTCCCCCAGAGAGCTGATTTGGGAAGTGATACATGCGATCTTGCAGATCCACCAGCTGTAACACATGAGGAACATCAGATACAATTTCTGCATCACTTTTACCTGCAGCTTCCATCGCAAATGCAATATTTTCGTATGCGGTCTTGTTGGGAAGAAGGCGAAACTCTTGAAAGATTGTCCCAATACGGCGACGTAGTTCAGTGAGTTCCTTCATAGAAAACGTAGATACCTCCTTACCTTCAAATAACACAGTGCCTTCCGTTGGATTTTCTTCTCCAAGCAATAGTTTTGTGAGGGTCGTCTTTCCTGCTCCTGAAAGACCAACAATCGTGACAAATTCTCCCTTCTCTATGGTGAGTGTTACTTTTTCAAGAGCAACCGCGCCATTTGGATATACTTTTGATACGTTGTTGAATGTAATCATAATAAAAATACCCTTCAGTATAGCACGTCTATAGTGACTGTTCCGCTTCAATGAATGGATCAAGTGCCCCGTCTTCAAGCACTGCATCAATATCACGCACCTCTACTTCCGTTCGGTGATCTTTCACCATCTTGTATGGATGTAGTACGTAGGAACGGATTTGATTCCCCCATTCAATATCAGTTGTTTTTGAGATATACATTCCTTGTTCTTTTGCTTTGCGCTCATCTTCTTGCAATCGATATAATTTTCCTCGTAACAAATCAAGTGCTTTATCTCTGTTTTGTTCCTGACTCCGTTCAGTGGCAACATGAACTGAAAGTCCTGTTGGAATATGCACCATACGCACTGCTGTCTCTCGCTTATTCACATTTTGACCTCCAGGACCACCTGCGCGAGCAAACGACACTTGAATATCAGTATCTGGAATAACCACATCTGAATGCGCTTTTGAAAATTCAGGAATCACTTCAACCATCGCAAACGACGTGTGCCGTTTTGCGTTTGCATTAAATGGTGACACACGAACCAATCGATGTACTCCTGATTCATTTTTTAATGTTCCATACGCACGCTTCCCTACTACTTCAAAAGTGAGATTGCGATAGCCACCATTGTCATTTTTATTCTCATGTAAAAAATTGATATGCCATCCTTGATGTTCGATATACTTCATGTACATTCGCAATAGCATTGAAGCAAAGTCTTCGGCATCATCTCCTCCTGCACCAGCAAAAATAGTGATCACAGCATTTCCTTTGTCATACTTACCTAACCCTTCAAGGGAATCTTTTAATTCACCAAGCTCTTTAATCATTGCTTGCGCTTTCGTTTTATCAGACCAAAAATCAGTATCAGCCATCGCTGCCTCTATGTGCGTGATTCGTTCTTGGATTGCATCTTTATCCATATATCTTTTCACTGTACCAAGAAAGTGCCTAACAAAAAAGTAGAACAGTTGAGCCACCTCCGAGGATCGAACTCGGGACCTATGGTTTACGATACCATTGCTCTACCAGCTGAGCTAAGGTGGCTTAGGTGCTTTATCCTACAATATTTTACTTAATTTTAAAATAAAGATATGCATGTTCACCGGACACGAGTAAGTGCGCGTATACAAATAGTTATATACTCGACCACCTATTTCTTTTCAAAATAACAGACGACGCTTCGGCGTTTTGCGGGTTTACCCTTGATGTGGTGCTTACCTGAAAATTCTTTGTGCATCAGAATAAAATCTTTATCAAAGTATTCACGGAGCGCTTCGTCATCCCACACATATTCATACACTTTGAGCTTTGGATGAATGTATGCGTTTTCTTCATCAGCAGCATGTTTTGCAAGTAATTCTTTGGTGTGACTATCTCGCTCAGCATAAAAGGATTTGAAAAGGAGTACTCCTTGCGGTTTGAGTACTCGAGCAACTTCAGCAATAAATTTTTTTCGCTCCTCATTTTTCAAAAAGTGAGAACTCATCATATCAAGCACAATATCTACCGATTCATCAGAAAGTGGGATAGGCGCGTCCAGTGATTGCACTGTAAAAGTAATCCTATTCCCCCATTGTTGTTTCTTAGCATTTTCTTGTGCTTGCTTGATCCCTTCGTCTGAAATATCAAACCCAAGCCCGTTTACTCGGTATTCGCGATTGAACCACAACAAGTTGCGACCATTTCCTGTCCCTGCATCGAGTACAAAAATATCGGAACGCAAGGCATCCTTGCCATACTCTTTAGGCATCCAGCGTGTAAATTTCACCAAATCAGCACTCACCTCCTCAGAAAGCAAAAATAGTGCTGGGTCTTTATACTCTTTATTCCAAAATTCTTTGAGTCGTTTTTCGTTCATATCATCTTGTCCATTAAAACAAATTCTCTTCCGCCTATATGATTTGGTAAAACAGATCTCACCGCAAAACCGCTTTTTTCATAAAAATGTTTTGCCTTCCAATCAGAGCCTGTTTCTAACCATAATTTATGAATTCCCATTTGTTTTGCCTTTGCTTCAACAGCAACAAGGAGTGCCGAACCAATACCTTGCCCTTTCCTATCGACGGCGACCATGAGTGGTTCAATTTGCGCAACACCACTATCGGCGATCATTGTGCTGTACCCGACAATCGCCCCGTTCTCTTCTGCAATAAACGTCAACTCTTCTTTGAAAAAAGATGGAAGATTATCTCCATAATGTTCAACATCAGCATTCGGCCAGACTTGTTCTTTAAAAACCTGAAGTGCTCTTTCATCTGTCTGCTGGTACATTCTTATCTCCATGTTTGACATACTACAGCAGAAATTGTAATGTTGCAAAAAAG
>CAZSQH010000032.1:0-6979 GCA_964608655.1 uncultured Candidatus Saccharibacteria bacterium
TGGGATGTCCGCAATAATAAAACCATACAAGTCTCCAAGATTTGGATCAATGGTGGTAAATGGGTAGTCTCCCACCTTCGCAGTTGCATTGGTGAGTGCATTTAATAGACTTGATTTTCCCGCATTTGGAAATCCAACAAGTCCCACATCAGCAATAAGCGATACCTCGATATGTAGTTCTGCTGATTCCCCTAGTTTTCCCTGTGTTGATTCTTGGGGTGTTTGATTTGTTGAACTTTTAAAATGTTCATTTCCATACCCTCCAGCGCCACCTTTCAAAATTTGTATTTCTTGTCCTTCTTTTAAAAGCTCCCACGATGTCCCTGTCGTTTTATTGGTCACTACTGATCCAACAGGAAAATCGATAACGATATCATCTCCATTTGCTCCTTTTAGACTCTTGCTATCCCCCGCTTCACCGTTTTTTGCAAAAAACTCTTTTTTACTTCTGTATTGATCAAGCACTCGAAGGCTTCGCACTGCTCGAATGTAAACATTTCCACCACGACCTCCGTCGCCACCGTTTGGTCCACCTTTCGGAATAAATTTTTCACGGCGCCACCTGACAACACCGTCGCCTCCTTTCCCTGCTGTTGCTTTGATTGTAATTTCATCGAGAAACGCCATATATCACAGAAGCCTACCCGATTAAGGGCTCATTGTCACGCATCCAATCAATAACAATTTCAACACATGAAGCAGG
This sequence comes from uncultured Candidatus Saccharibacteria bacterium, assembly GCA_964608655.1. Taxonomy (GTDB): domain Bacteria; phylum Patescibacteriota; class Minisyncoccia; order Phycocordibacterales; family UBA9973; genus UBA4124. The sequence continues at coordinate 704 of CAZSQH010000032.1, forward strand.
GTTGGGCTCTGTAAAATATCCTCCGGATGCTCTATCATGCCCTCCTCCAATATTCATTCGCTCATGTAGATCTCTAACATTTACACTTCCTGGTAGAGAGCGACTCGACATTCGACATGTGTTGTCTGCGCGCGGAGTAATAACAAACCCCCACGCATACCCCTCTATACGAGAAAGATACTGCCCCATGTATATATGACTTGCAGCACTCATATCTTCATCTGTGTAAAACTGCTGATCGAGAACTTCCCTTTCAATAAACGTATATTGAAAATCAGGCCATTTTTTTACTGACCCATATTGAGTATTTTTTACTAATGTTTGAAGTAAAGGGAGAATGCGTTTAGGAATACTCCCATATCGAGAACGAAACTGATCAATAGGCATGCCAATTTTTTCTACAAGTGTTTTTCCAAGCAAAAAAACACTTGCTTGCTTTGGGGCAACATATGAAAAATTACCCGTATCTCCCAATAAACCAAGAAGGATGTATTCTGAAACTGTTTTTGAATATTCAACATCGTTATAAAAAATATCATGGACGAGTTGTGTGGTTGATACATACGATTCCTCTTTGCATAAAATCGTGTACTCATCAGGAACTGAGGCGTGATGATCGATACCGATACGTACTGGTACCATCGCAAGCTTCTCTGGTTGTTTTGAGAACCGCTTCCAGTTACTTGCATCAACTGTAATCAGGACATCAACATTGTCGAGATGTTGTGCCACATCATCAACCCATTCAATGCTGTCAAAATCAGAAAAAACACTGTACCGTGCTACTTTTTCACCAGTATAAATAATACTGATACTTTTATCAGGAAATCGTTCTTTAAGTAGAGTGCGCATCACGAGCACACTTCCTATCGAATCATCATCAGGCGATATGTGCGAGGTAACAACAATACGCTTTCCCTGTTCAATATATGAAAAAAACTTTGTGGTAAATTCTGAAAAAAAATCTGTATCAGTTGTTCCCTCCATATTACTAATCATTATCAACAAATTTTCCAACGATCCAGTTCACTACTGAAATAATGAGTGCTCCAATAATGGCTGTCTGTAGTCCATCAACGGTAAACCCGCTAATAAGCCGTGCAACAATCCAGAAAAATATCCCATTGAGAACAATCGAAAATAACCCGAGGGTAACAATCGTAATTGGAAGGGTCAAGATAGAAACAATAGGTTTTATAATCATGTTGATAAACACCAAACATGCCCCTACAATCACCGCAGTAAGTATCGAATTCACTCCGATTCCTGATACAAAAGATGGGAGAGCGAATATGGCGAGTGTCGTGATAAACCAACGAAGTAGTATCATACAATTTTTCTTATCCCCATAACCCTTCGACTACTTTTTTCACTAGCGCCCCATCTGCTTGTGTTCCCACCTCTTTCATAACTGCTCCGATTAGAATACCTATTTTAGATTTATCGGTAATAGCCAGCTCATTTCGTTTTCGCACGGCAATCGTATGGATATCTTCTTCAGAAAGTGGCGCGGGAACGTATTGCTCCAAAATCCATATTTGTGCCTGTTCAGCAGCAATGAGATCCGCACGTCCACCTGCGGTGTATTGTTCAATTGAATCTTTTCTCTGTTTAATCAGACGCTTAAGCACAACAATAACCTGCTCATCAGTAAGCTCTTCTTGTGGAGATTTTCCAAGTTTAATTGCTTCATTAGTAAATGCAGCAAGTGCGGCGCGAATAGTATCAAGCTTTGTTTGGTCTTTTTCTCGCATTGCTTCTTTAAGCGACTCCCTTATTTTTGGATGCAGATTCATATAGAAAGAAGTATAGCATGGTACACTTTTGCAATGACTATCTATTTCTTCGATACAGAAACGACTGGAAATACCCCCTCTGACCGTCTCTGTCAGCTTGCAATAAAAGAACGTGGGAATCCAGTCCCTTTCATTAATGAGTTGTTTAAACCACCCATCCCCATTCCATTTGAAGCAAGCGCAGTACACCACATCTCAAACAAAATGGTTGCTGAAAAACCACTCTTTACAGAGAGCCCCCGATACCAAGAGATAAAAACATTATTTGAAGATCCAAACACCATCGTTGTTGCACACAACGCTTCTTTTGATACCGCAATGCTTATTGCTGAAGGAATCCACCCTACGAATGTTATTTGTACCTACAAAACAATACATGCGCTTGATCATCATGGTGCATTTGCACAACATAAACTGCAGTACCTACGCTATGCACTCGATATGGAACTTGATGTTCCTGCACACGATGCATTCGCTGACGTTGTAGTTCTTGAACAATTATTTGAATACCTGCTCAAAAGAATCATAAACGAGGGTGCTGATGAATTAGGAGCACTTGAAACAATGAAAAAAATCAGTGGTGAACCTATGTTTATGAGGGAATTCAGTTTTGGAAAACATAAAGGGATGCGCGTTGAAGAAGTTGCAAAGATTGATCCCGGGTATCTTTCATGGCTGCTTTCAGAAAAACAAAAAAACCCTGTTGGAGAAGAAGATTGGATTTTTACTCTTAAACACTATTTACAGTAGCTATTCCTCGTGTAGCGCACTGTCCTTTAGTATAGAGCGGTTTTTTATTTCTCAGCTGTTCAGGGTACAATGAAACCCTATGCAACTCCTTCCCCTTCTTCTAGCACTTATTATCGGCGGTATATTTGTCTATATTTTTATTGGTCGCCGAAAACAACCTGGAGCTCCATCAAATGACACTGGGTTGCAAATGTTACTCCAACAAATCAATGAACTACAGCGAACTGTCGATCAAAAGCTTACCGATTCTGAAAAGACCGTGAGAGAAAGTCTCATGCACCAGTCAACTCAATCCTCACGAATTATTGCTGACATTACAGAGCGTCTTACTCGTCTCGACGAAACCAACAAACAAGTCATTGGATTTACTGACCAGCTCAAAGATTTGCAAGACATTCTCAAAAACCCAAAACAGCGTGGGATTCTTGGTGAATACTATCTTGAGACACTTTTGAAAAACGTCCTCCCTGCCGGTTCATATCAAATGCAGTATGGGTTTTCCGACGGAACCATTGTTGATGCGGTCGTATTTGTAAAAGATAAAGTAATCCCTATTGATTCAAAGTTCTCTCTCGAGAACTACAATCGCCTCGTCGAGGAGAAGAATGAAACACGCCGAGAAGAGCTCGAAAAAGAATTTAGAAATGATTTAAAAAAACGTATCGATGAAACTTCAAAATATGTAAAACCATCAGAAAATACCATGGACTTTGCATTTATGTTCATTCCCCATGAAGCAATTTACTACGATCTGCTTATTGCTCAAGTTGGTGGGATAAAAGTAAATACAAGAGACCTTATAGAATACGCATTTAAAGAGCGCCACGTCATCATCGTCTCACCTACTTCATTTCTCGCATTTCTTCAAACAGTGCTTCAAGGACTCAAAGCGCTTCAAATAGAAGAGTCTGCAAAAGAAATCCGCATGCGTGTCGAAGATCTTGGAAAGCACCTTAAAGCATTTGAAAGTTATCACACCAAGCTTGGTAACGCGCTTGGAACCGCAGTAAACCAGTACTCTCTTTCAAGTAAAGAGTTTAAAAAACTTGATAAAGACGTTACTCGTATCACTGGGGTTTCTCCTGAGATTGAAACTATTGCACTAGAAAAACCTTCAGAAAATGAAGACTAAAATAAATTAGAAAATTTCAGGATTTGCGATTGACTGAAACGCTGTCACAGGAACAAACACCTCTTGTACTCCTGCTGCGTACGGCGCTACTTGATACTGATCAAAAATAAAGAGTACCCCATCTTCCTGTACGATGAAATTTTGATAGTTTTCTTCTCGTGGGCCAGCGCCTTCGTTGATCCAATCAGCATCAGCAAAGTCTCTCTTCATCAGTTCCTTTTTTACCACGTCGGCAAGTATTCCCAATCCTCGAATTCCGTTTGTAAACAAATCAGCAAGTGCAATCCTCTGCCCTGTCTTTGTAAAACTAAACGTCGTTGTCACAGAAAGTCCATGTGCTCCCCCAGTATCAGAATAGGTGAGAAATACGTACGTATTTGCTGAAGCATTTCGATACTCTTCGTAAGAGATGTCGAGTGTCATAGGACGATACCCCTCTGGGAGCGCTCCTCCCTCTGAAGTATCTGTCTTAAACATAGTGATTTGATCGGTAACAAAATTTTTGAGCAACCCAGTAATAGAATCACTCTTTGTTATTGGATAATACGCAGTAATTTCATACCCTTTTGAACTATCGGTGATGGTTTCTCTTTTTACCTGTTCGGATGGCCACTCAACAAGTGGAACCTCTTTTGTTGGAATTGTTGTTGGAGTATTTGATGTTTTCACCCCAAGCACAATCAATCCTGCAAGCAGTACGCAGGCAATAAGCGGAGGAAGTATCTTTTTTATAAGTGGACGTTGTTGTGGGGGCATATTATTGGTAATAAATAGGAATCTCAAGTGCATTATCAAACTGTGGCTCTCCACTTGCATTGTTTTTCTGGAGGATCAACCATCCCCGATCACTCACCTCGGTATCAGGTGCTGTAAAGGTAATTGTTGCTGTAAACGGAACGTATTCGGTCGTCATCCATTCTCCATCAGCAGTCGCGTATCCTTCTGCAATAATAAGTCCATCCCAATCCACCAAAACAATTGGAAATGTTGCTTCAAAAAACCAACTCCCTCTCGCCTTTCCTCTGATGGTAAGTGGCGAAGTAATACTAGCGTTTGGAAGAGGTGTTTCGAGTACAATGAGGTCATCTTTTGAAGCCGGCTCTTCTAGTACAGGAATTTTTTCATCAACATTAGGAACAGGAATTGGGGTAGGTGTAGGACGAGATAAAATAGCAAATGCGATAACACCAAGCACAAGGAAAACAATAAAAAGTGTTCTTTTTCTCATATTAGGTAGTATACACGGATTCTGAAGATGTTGGGAAAATAAAAAAAGGGCACACAAAACCCTTTTTATAATCAATATTTCAACCCTTTCCCAGATTCTCTTTCTTTTTGACTGCGTGGACGATGCCAGCATTCACTTTTATGTTTTTTGACATCTTTTAAAAGCACTGTTGATTTACACCACGGACACCTTGTCGGTGTGACCTTTGAGGAAAAATTTGCTCCTATCCAAAAGATTCTTTGAAAAAAGTTCATATGTTACCGTTTGTTCGTATCCTATATGAATCAACATTTTTCGTCAAAAACACTGAAATTCATTACAGGTGGCGTTGAAGCTAAGCATAGACGATAGAACCAAATGGTTCCTTACCTTACAGGGTCAGTTTAATGAATTTAAACAAAGCATGGGGACCCTTCTCGTGCGTAGATAAAAGTGACACAGAGAAGATAAATGATAGAGTGTACTTATGAGATATTCCGTTGAGGATATTCCAAAAATCATTATTTCTTGCCAGAGTCGATCCGGGCAGCCTTTTTATCATGATACACATATCCTCCAAAAAATCGTTGACAGTGTCATTTTTGGAGGAGCTCAAGGGGTTCGCCTCGATGGGACAGATATCCTTGCCTATACAAAAACAAAGTACCCAAATATATTTGCTATAGGATTTAAAAAAGTACTAGATACAACCTCGCCTCTTTTAGGTTGGGTGACGCCTGATCTCAAGTCAGCAGTAAGTGTTCTTGAAAGTAAGCCAGATTTACTAGTATTAGACGGTAGTGATCAGCTCCATACCAAAGAATCTCTACATAAACTCATTTCAGATATTAAAACAAGATCCGATATTCTTATTGGATGTGATATTGGCACTGAAGCAGAAGCTATACGTGCAATGGAATGTGGGGTTTCTGTAGTTCTGACGACATTTACACAAGCTGAAACAAGAGGAAATAAAACTTGGGAAGAACACGTCTCGCTTGTAAAAAATCTTGTTGCAAAAAATATCCCGGTTATTGCTGAAGGAGGAATTATTACAGAAGATAAAGCAAAAGAATTGCTTAGAATAGGTGCTATAAGTGTTGTGATAGGTAAAACTATTGTTGACCCTGTATTCAACACAAAAAGATTTGTTGCTATAGAAAATCAACTACAACAAGAGAAGCTTTATCAGCTATTCGAAGACTACTTTAAAGAAGTACCTATTTCCTTCGATGTACTTACTCCACACGGATCTGCTCGAACCTATATAAAACTACAATCTGCAAATCACATAGCCCTCGGCACTATAGGAACTGATAAAAAGGAAAACCAAGCATTTGTAGAGCTTGCACAACATCTTAAACAAAGAGGTATTTCAGTTCCAAAAGTTT
>CAZSQH010000033.1:0-6552 GCA_964608655.1 uncultured Candidatus Saccharibacteria bacterium
GGCAAGGCGGTAGCGTATCGGACCGCCCGAAAGAATATCGCACGAGTGCTTACCGCGCTTCAACTAGGAAAGTAGACAAATCCAACAAAATCAGTAGTATAGAAACACAAAATGGAAACAACTCAGAAAAAAAAGAAAACAGTAAAAGGTATTGTCGTCTCTGACAAAATGAATAAGACGGTGGTTGTTTCTGTTACCCGTTTTGTAAAGCATCCAAAATATGGAAAGTATTTCAAAATTACTAAGAAATACAAAGCGCATGATGAAAATAATAGCGCAAAAGTTGGCGATACTGTTGCAATAGTAGAAACCCGTCCTCGTTCAAAAGATAAGCGATTTGAACTCGCATAATTTCAATCCTATGTTACAAGCAGAATCAGTAGTTAAAATAACAGATAACGCCGGTGGAAAAATCGGAAAGATTTTCAAGGTGGTTGGTGGGTCAAAGCGTCGCTATGCAGGTATTGGAGATGTGGTTATTATCTCTATCAAGGTTGCAGAACCTCGCAAAGCAATTAAGAAAAAAGATATTTGCGAAGCACTTATTGTCCGTCAAAAAAGTGCATTTCGAAGAAAGGATGGATCATATATTCGTTTTGATGATAATGCTGTCGTTATTCTTGAAAAAGGGAAAAAAGAACCTCGCGCGGGTCGTATCTTTGGACCAATCCCACGAGAGATCGGTGAACTTGGGTATCAGAAAATTGTTTCACTTGCACCAGAAGTGCTATAAGAGTTATTGTTATGACTACTAATAAAACAATTAAAAAAGGTGACACTGTACTAGTGATTACCGGAAAAGCAAAGGGAACCACCGGCACGGTAAGTAAGGTGATTCCTCAGACAGGGAGACTTATTATAGAAGGAGTAAACAAAGTAACTCGTCGAGTGAAGGCAAAAAAGCGTGGAGAAAAGGGACAAACTATTGAAGTAGAAGCAACTATTAATGCTTCAAACGTAATGCTTGTTGAAGGAAAAACACGTACCCGAGTAGGAAAAAAAATAGTAGGAGAAAAACGAGTCCGTGTTTCTAAAAAAACAGGAAAAGAAATTTAATACAGACTGCTATGCAACACACAAAAACAAAAACAGAAGAAGCACAAAAAAAACTTGGATATAAAAACAAGCTTGCTGCTCCACGTCTTACAAAGATCGTAGTTGCATCAGCAACCGGGTCAGCAATGAAAAAAGACAGAGAAAAAAATGATACTGTTGTTGACCGTCTTTCAAAAATTACCGGTCAACGTCCAACCGTTCGAGCCGCAAAACAATCAGTGGCAAGTTTTAAAATTCGCCAAGGAGATAAGATTGGAGTAGCAGTAACACTTCGTGGTGCTCGCATGCAACATTTTCTTGATAAGCTTGTTCACATCGCACTTCCTCGAACAAAGGACTTTCGAGGGATTGATCCAAAAGCGGTTGATTCTATTGGAAACATGACCATCGGGATTAAAGAGCATACTATTTTTCCAGAAACTTCTGATGAAGATCTTCGAGACGTGTTTGGTCTTGCTGTAACACTTGTATCAACTGCAAAGACAAAGTCAGAGGCTCTTGCGTTTTTTACACACTTAGGGATTCCATTTAAAAAATAAACACATAAAAAGTAAACCCCTCATTTATAAATGAGGGGTTTACTTTTTATGGTAGATCTGTATAGTAATGAAAATTTTTTCTATGTTCTTAAAAATTACCATTATGCAAACAAGTTCTATGCTTTTTTTTGTAATCTTCGGCCTTCTTGCTGTAGGAGTTATATTTTTGACGGTTCAAAACTATCGTCTTAAACAAAAGATTAAAGATGAAAAGGCAGGAGCACTTCTTTATCAAATAGTTATGTTCGATTTTGAATTTTGCACCTATTTATACCGTTGGTATAAAGAGTACAAGACTACAGAATGTGCGATGGAAAGCTTTCATCGAGCATTTTTCTTTTCAATAGAGAGGGTGGTCGGGAAAATTGATTCTTGGAAAAAACTCGTAACGCTTCGTAATAAAATTAATTCAGAATTTGATGTGAACGAAGAAACAAGGGCTATCTCCCAAAACGCTTTTATCTCTGTTGGAGGAAGAATAAAACGACTTTTTGAACAAGAAGTTGCTCGTATTAATGAATTGTATATTCCTCATTCTGAAAAAAACACTATGTATCAAAAAATGATCAAAGAGCAAGAATTATTTAAAGGAATATATTTTACATCGCCATTTGAACTGTCAAAAACAACATCATTGCAATAACAGAAAACAAACCGGGGCACCCGGTTTTTTATTTGACGAAAACAACCTCATCTGGTAGGATAGACGGGTTCTTGAAAAATCCATGTTTTTCTCTTTGTTGTCGAATCTATTCGATAGGTACAAAGAAATTTACATGAGATATTCTCAAGAACCCCTTATTTAATATGGCAAAAACTTCAACTGTCCACCGCTCAAAGCGGGTACCAAAATTCTCAACTCGAAGCGTAAATCGATGTTTTCGTTGCGGGCGTCGCCACGGGTACATGCGTGACTTTGGACTTTGTCGTATTTGTTTCCGAGAACTTGCAAACGAAGGCATGATTCCTGGTATTCGTAAATCATCTTGGTAATTATATGGACACACTCGCTAACATGTTGGTATCAATGAAAAATGGATCTGCAGTCGCAAAAGAGACTGTGGTGGTTCCTTTTTCAAATATTAAATACGCAATTGCTCAGTGTCTCCAACATAATGGATTTATTGTGCAAGCGTCAAAGAAGACTGAAAAGAAAAATATGCCTGTTCTTGAAATTACCCTTGCCTATACTACTGATGGGGCAAAAATTCATGATGTAAAGCGAATTTCAAAACCATCTCGCCGTGTGTATATGGGGGTTCGTGATATGCGTCCAGTGAAAAATGGACACGGAATTATTGTTCTCTCTACCCCAAAGGGAATTATGAGTGATAAGGATGCAAAAAAAGAACAAGTAGGAGGCGAAGCGCTCTTTATGATTTGGTAATAAAAACACTATGAGTAGAATAGGAAAACAACAACTCAATATCCCAGAAAAAACAGACATTTCTTACGCTGATGGAATTTTTCGTGTGAGTGGTCCACTAGGAACGCTTGAGAAAAATTTTAAAGATGTTGTTGGTATTGCTATTGATCAAAACGTTATAACATTTTCTCAAAAAGGAGACGATCCGTTTTCAAAGGCGATTTGGGGCACCTACGCATCACATGTAAAAAACATGCTCGCGGGGGTACATACTCCATATACAAAAAAACTTATTCTTGAAGGAGTAGGATTTAAGAGTGAGGTAAAAGGAAAAGAACTCCACCTTGCACTCGGATTTTCTCACCCAGTTGTTGTGCCTATTCCAGAAGGACTTACAGTGACTGCTGAAAAAAACATAATTACTATTTCAGGTATTGATAAAGAAAAAGTTGGAGAATTTGCAGCTTCTACTCGTGCATTAAAGAAGCCAGAACCGTATAAAGGAAAAGGGTTCCGGTACGACAACGAAGTAATTCGAAGGAAACAAGGAAAGAAGACCGCATAGTTTTATTACACCTATATGTCACGACAAACACCACAACAAAAGAAGCAAAGTCTCAAGCGAAAGATTCGTGCTATTATCTCAGGAACCGCTACACGTCCTCGATTGTCAGTATTTCGATCAAATCGATACATTTCAGTACAACTTATTGATGACGTGAAGGGGGTTACGCTCATTTCTGCGACTGATAAAGGATTAAAGAAAGGAATCAAAAAAATGGAGGGATCAATTGCTGTTGGGAAATTAATTGCAGAAAAAGCAAAAACAAAAGGAATCGTGACAGTAGTATTTGATCGAAATGGATTTAAATACGCAGGGCGCATCAAGGCACTTGCAGATGCTGCTCGAGAAGGAGGATTAGAGTTTTAAATTTATGACTGACACACAAGCAACAGCAAAAAATACCAATCAAGGAACCGCACCAAAAGGTGAGCGTGCTTCTCGTCGTCCACGAAGAGAGGGCGGGTTCGCTGATCGACCAAAAGATGTTGATCAAAAAATTCTCGATATTCGACGTGTTACTCGTGTGGTTGCGGGAGGTCGTCGTATGAGTTTTGCTGTTGCTATGGCGATTGGAGATAAAAACGGAGTGGTTGGTGTTGGTACTGGAAAAGGAAACGACACTGCACTTGCGATTGCAAAGGCGCTCAAAGATGCAAAGAAAAACGCTATAAAAGTAAAACGTACCGACACCCACTCTATTCCTTTTGATGTTTCTGCAAAATATTGTTCATCAAAAGTGATGTTGTTCCCAAATAATGGAAAAGGAATTGTTGTTGGTGCAGCACTTCGTGACATTGCGATGCTCGCAGGAATTAAGGATGTTTCGGGAAAGGTTATTTCGGGAAGTAAAAACAAACTTAATACAGCTCGTGCAACAATAAAAGCGCTCGCTCAAATTGGTACAAAATATACATTTGGAAATCAAAAGATTGAACCAGCAGTAGCAGTACCTGTAGAAGGTGAAGTGGTTGCTGTGTCTCAAGAAAAGTAATAGTTATATAGTCATGTCTCAACTTCTCTCAAAAACAAAAAATAAAAAAGCAAAGCGTGTTGGACGTGGGGGTACTCGCGGTAAGACATCAGGGCGTGGAACAAAGGGACAAAAAGCCCGTGCAGGACATCGTATTCGTCCACACATTAGAGATATAATCAAGAAACTTCCCAAGCTTCGTGGTCGTGGTAAAAATAGCAATAAAGTATTTCGCACAAAACCGCTAGTCGTGAATCTTTCTGTTATTGACAGTGTGTTCACGCAAGGATCTCGGGTGACCCCAGCAACACTTTTTTCAAAAGGACTTGTTGCTCGTCAAAATGGATCTCTTCCGGTGGTAAAAATTCTCGCTGAAGGCGAGCTTACCAAAGCGCTTTCATTCAAAGAATGTCTTGTTTCTGAAGCAGCAAAGAAAAAAATTGTTGCAAAAGGAGGGACAGTCAACTAACCATGAATTCACTTTTTAATAAAATACGCATACTCTTTCTCGACCGGGTCCTTCGCAAGAGAATACTCTTTGTTATAGGAATTCTTTTTGTGTTTCGTTTTCTTGCAGCAATTCCGGTTCCTGGTGTTGACCCAGAAGGACTTACTCGATTATTGGGGAGCAATCAATTGCTCGGACTTTTCAATGTACTCTCTGGAGGGGGACTTTCAAGTCTTTCTATTGTTATGCTTGGGGTGAGTCCTTATATCACTGCAAGTATTATTATGCAGGTACTTTCTCTTATGGTTCCTCGCCTCAAAGAACTCATGCAAGAGTCTGGAGAAATTGGGAGGCGTCAATTTAATCAATACGTTCGATTGCTTACAGTGCCGATTGCAGCACTACAAGGGTTTGCATTTATTCGATACCTTCAGTCACAAGGACTTATTGATCCACTAAGTATGGGAAGCATGTTTTCAAATCTTGCTATTATTGTTGGAGGTTCTATGTTGCTGTTGTGGCTTGCAGATCTTATTAATGAATTTGGTATCGGAAATGGTACGTCGCTTATCATTATGGCAGGTATCGTTGCTCAGATCCCTACAAATATTTCACAGTTTCTCTTTACCTTTACATCTGATCAGCTCCCCACCACGTTACTCTTTATTGGTGTAGGACTTCTTGTGATTGCGGGGGTGGTGTATATCTATGAAGCAGAGCGACCGGTACACATCACTTATGCCCGTCAGGTCAGAGGTATCCGTCAAATCGGGGGAACTGAAAGTTATCTTCCGCTTCGGTTAACACAAGCAGGAGTAATGCCTATTATTTTTGCATCATCACTACTACTTTTCCCACAGTTTATTGGAAGCATGTTTGCAACATCAACAAATAGCACCCTCTTTTCAATAAGCCAAGCAATGCAGTCATTTCTTCAAAATATTTTGCTCTATTCGGTGGTTAACTTCTTATTAGTAGTATTCTTTACTTACTTCTATACAGCAGTTACCTTTGATCCAAAGCAAATTGCAAATAATCTTCAAAAAAATGGCGCATTTGTTCCAGGAATTCGTCCAGGAGATGCAACAAATCAATACCTTGGAAACATCGTAACACGCATCACTCTTGTTGGATCACTCTTCTTAGGAGTGGTTGCAGTCTTGCCGCTTATTGTACAAACAGCAACAGGGATTACTGCATTTACTATTGGTGGAACATCGCTTCTCATTACAGTCTCAGTCGTCATTGATTTGATTCGACGTATTGACGCACAGGTTGCAATGCAACAGTATTAACCAAACGGTTCTCCTGATATACTTGTAGCATTATGATACAGAGCGCATATATCTTTATCGGGCAGTCTGGCTGTGGTAAAGGAACGCAAGTTGCGCTTCTTACTGAGAAGATAAAATCACTTGATCAAGATCATGGGATACTCTACTTAGAAACAGGAAAGCGGTTTCGTGAACTCATTGCAACCGATTTATTTACTGCAAAGAAAACAAAAGAAATGATGGAAGAGGGAAAGCTCCCCCCACCATTTCTTGGTATTCACGCATGGACACATTTTCTTATTGAAGATTATGATGGAAATAGTCATGTAATTAT
>CAZSQH010000034.1:0-6438 GCA_964608655.1 uncultured Candidatus Saccharibacteria bacterium
AAAAAACTCCAGGTTATTGCGCAACGTAGCCAGATCATTTTCGGCTTTGGTAATTGGTACCTTTTCTTTTGTGGTATGTTGCTCTGGACCTTACCGAGGTCACTTTGGTTTGGTACTAAACGAATCGCGTGTCTCTTTTACGGTCATGTATGGGAAGAGAAACGCTTTATTTACGTGATTCCGTTCGGTGTACGTGAAGAGTGCGCTCGCTGTCGCAAGCGAAAAAATGAAATTGGCGTACGATTCTAAGAACGTTCCTTAACGCAAAAGGCGTCATGGATATGACGCCTTTTTGTTTGGTTTATTGTGTGCGTGGTACAGGACTTGAACCTGTGGCCTCTACAATGTCAATGTAGCGCTCTACCAGCTGAGCTAATCGCTCTCCTAAAGGAGTATTTCATAATACCAGAGCAACAACCTATTTGCCAATACTGATTTTTATGGTATAAAAAAAGAAAAAATCCCATGAAAAAAATCACCAACTGTTCTTTTCAGGAAGCTTTGTTTTGCTTTTTTCCACTGTATGAAATCAAAGATTATTTCAAAATCATGCTGGAAAACAATATCAGATATTCAGGAGGAAAGGAGAAACTTTTTTTGGTCCACACCGTTTGGTGTTTAAATTGTTTTCACCTCTTCCTTCCTTAGAGAACTATTCTGAACAATACCTATCCCAATGTTCTAGGGAGATACTCCTTGACCACGAAAAAGAAGGAGACCCTATTGTTTGGAGCTTTGGTCCACGTCACCTTATGTTGAGCCTCTCGTATCAATTTTCAATCCTTGGGTACAAGGCTCACTTCCACACCAGAGAGTTGCACGATAAGCCCTTTATCATCGCAAGAGAGCAAGAAAAACCTCTTGTGTACCCACTGGGTATTCTATCGGCATACCGAGACGCTTCATGATTTTGAACAATGAGCCGCACCCTTTGCGGCTCATTTGATTTTTTACAGAAAATTGTTACAATGTTCGAGCCAATATTTGGCCCTATCGTCTAACGGTTAGGACGCCGGCTTTTCAAGCCGTTAATCGGGGTTCGATTCCCCGTAGGGTCACACTCAGGGCATTTTATCGTTTAGTATAAATTACCCTGTCTTGTCTTAAATAGATATGCAAGTAAGCTTTCATTGTTTTTCATCTAATAAAGTAAAAACGAATCCAAGTTCTTTTAGTTTTCCTTTTAAAGGAATGCTTCTGTCGGTCTCTCCTGATAATAGAGATGGTAACGAAGGTCTAACACTTCAACTAAGCAGAAAAGTTACTGTTGAAGAACTTTCAATTGAAGGTGAGATCCAAGATGATCAAGGCGTTTTTATTGAAAAACGAATGCGACCATTTAAAGAAGCAATGACAGAAGCAGCCCAGCTAGTCGAAGGACTTCTATCAATTTTGTATTATACGGTTCCGCCCAAATTTGATACTGATAAAATAGTTGTAAATGTATTGACTGAATCAAAAGAGGAAGAAGATCTTAAGAAAAATGGCAAGATTACTGGTGGGTTTGGAACTGTTTTCACAGAGCAACCCGGTTATCTTTATGAAATTACTGATAAATTTACTTCTGTAGTAAATTCAGCGCTAGACCACTTACCGGCCTTATCATTTCTTGCTCAAGGGATAAGATCTCAAAATCAAAATGAACAAGAAATTGCTTTTTTCTTGTATTTTAGAGTTATAGATGGATATTTTTCTGATGGCGTAACGCGTGTTGAAAATGCTTTGTTGGCAAAAGCTAACGAACTAAGTAAGTGCCTCGATTACGACGATAACATAAAGAGTTCAACAAAAAATATTCTCACTATACTTAAACTCCCTTCGAAATGTAATATTAACTTTGAGGGATTGATTTCTGATATTACTTTAATTAGGCATAAACTTACTCATTTTTCAAAAACCCATGCCGATAAGCATCATCGAGCAGAAATCGGGTTTGACTTGAATAAATTGAATTTCTATTTAAGGAAAGCTTGCATAATAAAGTTACACAAAGAAATAGGTACTCAATAAGCATAATTACCTGGTCTTTTCTCTGAGTTTATAGTCTATTAGTTCAACAACGATCTCTTTGAGTTGTTCTAACTCTGCGTTTTGTTGTTCAGGGGTAGGTGGCAGATTAGGCCCTTTATTTCTCTCCTCAGGGGAATTTAACAGCTTGTGGTGTTCGAAGTTTAGTATCGGGTTGGTCACCAATCGAAACATTTTTGTTAAAATTTACTTATGTCATTTTTCGCAAACTTATTCGGTTCAAAGAAAGAAGAAAAAGCACCCGAAGCCGAGCCGACAACGGCCAACTGTCCGCACTGTGGACATGAGATAACACCCGTACCGACACGCAAGAAGAAGTGTCCCAACTGCGACAAGGATATGGTTGTTCGGACTCACTACAAGACCAAAAAGAAGATCCTCCTGACAGAAGCACAGGTAGGTCAGTTTGATATCGAGAAAGAGAAATACTACGCCGTCACAAGCTTCTTGAGAGGGCTTGAGCAGTCTGGTATTCCCTCTGGTGTCGTTAATTCTTTAGTGGCAAAACAGACTGAAATACTAAGAGAAAAGTTTAAAGCCGAACCTTCGTTTTCTGATGTCGCATGGGGTATTTCAAACCAGTTGATTATAAAGTATCCGAATATGTCCCGAGGTATCCATTTTCAGCAGGCACTCTTTCTGCACAGAGAAGGAAAAGACCCGACGAAGATCAGGTTGATCGGATTCAAAGAAGACTTAATGGAATACAGGAAAAGTGGCGTTCTAGATAAAGTGGGGGTTATTACAGCTGGTGAAGAATCATGCGAGGGTTGCAAGAAATTAGCAAACAAGATTTTCACTATTGAGGAAGCATTGAAACAAGAGATCTTGCCATGCAAGGAATGCTCTTTTGATAAGAACGAGAAAGGCGTCGGTTGGTGCCGATGTTGCTACGCACCACACATTGATTGAAAATCATAGGCGCTCGAGAAGGCTAGAAGTGATATGGTAAAAACATTAGAAAAAGCCTTGTGCTGCAATCTATCTAAAAGTCGCATCTGCTTTAGGTTCACAAATTTATTTTCCTGTTTTGAGCCAGATGTAGATGTCCTCGAGTGCTTTGATAGCGTCTCCCACAGCGATGTTGTTCTGGTGATACCTTCCATCAGTACAATCTCCAGCTGCCCAAAGTCCTGTGACACTGGTACGTTGGTTGTATGGGTCAGTGACGATGTTGCCCGCTTCTGTTTTTATCACTAAGTCATCAACAAGCTCTGTATTTGGGAGTTGTCCGATTTCTACAAATATTCCTGATACTGCAAGCGAATGTTCAGTATCCTTATCTTGGTCTGCATAAGAGAGCCCTTCAACAAAGTTGGTGCCATGAACCGCAGTTAAGGTTGCTTTGGTGATGATGGTTATTTTTGGATCTTTCTTTACCATATCAACAGTGATCGCATCTGCTTTAAACGTGTCGTTGCGATGAATGAGTGTTACGTGAGAAGCGTATTGTGAAAGCTGAAGTGCTGCTTCAAATGCAGCGTTGCCCCCACCAATGATCGCTACTTGTTGATCTGCAAAGAGAGGACCATCACATGTCGCACAGTACATAATTCCTTTGTGGTCGAGCGCTTCTGCACCACGAACATCGAGCTTACGATGTCGAGAGCCAGTAGCAACAAGAACCGCTTTTGCTTGTACCGTATCTCCTGAAGAGAGGGATAGTGAAAACACCCCATTATCATCTTTGGTGACCTTTTGAACTTTTTTCCCAAGCATGAGTGTGACGGTTCCTTTACCTTCGGTATATTCCTCGACATGTTTCTGAAGAGATTGCGCAAGGGATGTTCCACCAATAGCAGGGGTGCCAATCCAGTTGTAGATAGTCTCAGAGACTGCTGACTGACCACCGATTTCCTCGGCAATCATCACAGTCTGTAGTTGTTTTCTTCCAGCGTAGACAGTCGCTCCAGTTGCAGCGGGACCTCCACCGATGATGGCTAATTCATATTGCATTGCAAGAGTATAACAGATAAAGGGGAGATGCGAAAAATAACCACATATATTTAAAAAATCCCGCAAGGTGCGGGATTTTTTAATGACTATTTTTTATTTCTTCGGAGAAATGCAGGGATGGCGCCATACTTGTCGAGGTCGTCGTCAGTGATTTCTGTGTCACTTATTTCAACGTCTGCTGGCTTTGTGTCTGCTTTTTGAATCATTGGTTTTGCCTCTCCATCGATCTGAGGGGAAGGAGTTCTATTAAATGCAGCTTGTGCATTTGAGAAAAGGTTTGTCTTTTTTGATACTTCATTTGGGAACCCTGTCGCAATGACGGTGATTTTGATTTCACCTTTTTTCATCCGTTCGTCGAGAATGGTTCCGATGATAACGCGAGCATCTTTGTCGATAGACTCAGTGATCACTTTTGCTGCATCTTGGAACTCTGCCATAGTGAGATCATCGTTTGATGAAATAGCGAAGAGGACACCACGAGCACCATTGATAGAAATATCGAGAAGGGGAGAGTTGATTGCTTGGATTGCTGCTTTGTCTGCACGTCCATCGCCTGAGCCGTATCCGACTCCCATGAGTGCAGTACCTGCATCAGTCAGTACGCTCTTCATATCAGCAAAGTCGACGTTGATGATACCAGGAGAAGAAATGAGTTCTGAAATTCCCTCCACTGCTTGAAGCAGCACTTCGTCACATTTTGCAAACGCATCTTTAAACGTAGTATCTTTTCCAGCGATTGCAAGCAGGCGATCGTTTGGAATCACAATGATTGCATCAACCTCTTTTTCAAGTTCATCGATTCCTTGCTCAGCAATCTTCATTCGCTGATTTCCTTCAAAGAAGAATGGTTTGGTGACTACTGCAACAGTGAGGATCCCTTGTTCTTTTGCTGCACGTGCAACAACTGGAGCACCACCGGTACCTGTACCCCCTCCCATACCGCAGGCGATAAAGACCATGTCTGCACCCTTGAGTGCATCCTGAATCTCTGCCTTGGTCTCTTCTGCAGCGCGTGAGCCAACTTCTGGGTTCATACCTGCACCGAGTCCTTTGGTGAGGTTTTTGCCGAGGTGGATTTTCTTTTCCGCCATGGACTTGTGCAAGTCTTGGACGTCAGTGTTCATCGCGATGAACTCAACGCTTTTGACTTTGTTATTAATCATGTGGTTAATGGCGTTTCCGCCTGAACCGCCGACGCCAACCACTTTAATGCGGGCTGCGGTCTCTATTTCTGGACTAATTTTTGGCATACTCAACTCTCTTTATTGGTATGGATTGTATCTTAGCAGAACGCCACTGGAACGCAATCAAAATTGATTTTTGAAAAGAGGGGATTGACAAAAGTATCTTATATTGTTATTTTTACAAAAAATTAACAATGACTTCTGTTGAAATTAAAGAGAACCTTTTGTTTTATCGAAAGAAGCTCAATGAACGATTTGGTAATAGGAAAATTGAAAGACTCAATCTCGAAACAGCTCTCTCGTTGAACAATGTTGTTCTTACAGAGAATAGTCACTCTCAAACATTTGAGCCGATGATAGGACATTGTTACTATCTCATTCAACAAATTGAATTAGCGATTGATGCTGGAGAAAAAGAAGAACGAATCCATCGTCACTACGGGTTTTTGCAAGCATGGCTGATGTTACTATTGCAGCGTTCACTATCAGAGATGATGAAAGACAATAAATATGGTGCAGAAAAGTGGACTAAAACACCAGATAGTTTATAAAGATTTTTAAACCCTCCGAAACGGAAGGTTTTTTATTTACGGCATTAACTGTTTGAAAAAGTTTTTGATGACACCAACAAATCCTTCGCCATCATGAGTACTGTGAGATGAAGATTTTCCTCCTATATGTGCTGGTTCTCCAACCGCAACACCGTACGCGTTGATGATACGGTGGTCCTTCAGAGAACCACGAGTGTTGGCAAGCTCTATTCGTCCGATTTTTACTGGGATCTTGAGCATTGTTTTTGCAACAGATTCAATCATAGACACATTACTTCCACCACCAATGATGATTGCTCCCGCAGGAAGGAGTCCACTTCGTCCAATCTTTTTAAAATATTTATCAATGAGTTCAAATATGTCAGTGAGCCGTGCCTCGATGATTTCATCGAGTTTCTTTTTTGGAACCGATTGGAAACTTACCACACCAAGCTTGAGTGATTCTGCTTCTTCGGGGGTAATACGAAGCCCAAGTGCTATATCTTTAGTGATGTCGAGGGATCCAATACCAAATACATGGAGGGAGGTGAGGTTGTTGTTTTCAAATACAGAAACCGATACTGTCTCGGCGCCGATATCGATGAGTGCGCATCCAAAATTGCGCTGGAGATCACTAAGAAGAATTTTTTCGCTTGCAATAGGAGTTGCGGTAAAAGTCGTTACTTTTACTCCTGCGTCGTTTACCACTCTGATGAGATCATCAAAATGTTGTTCAAGGA
>CAZSQH010000035.1:0-6222 GCA_964608655.1 uncultured Candidatus Saccharibacteria bacterium
GACAAGAAAGTAAAAGCCCCCATCCATCGAGTAACCTTTAATGAGATTACAAAAGAAGCTGTGCAAGAGGCGCTTAAACACCCACGTCCCATCGATACTAATTTACGACGCGCACAAGAAGCACGCCGAGTACTTGATCGTCTTGTTGGATATGATTTATCTGGAATTATTTGGAAAAAAGTACGCTACGGACTCTCTGCAGGTCGAGTGCAGTCCCCTGCGCTACGCATCCTTGTTGAACGTGAACGAGAAATTAAAGCATTTATTCCAGAAGATTACTGGGTACTTACTGCAGAAGTAAAAACAAAAAAAGGAAATCTCCTCACATTAACCTGTGTAGAAGAACCACGAAACAGAAAAGAAGTTGAACGTATTCTTACACTTGGAAAAAAACATGATTGGTTTGTTCGTGAAGTAAAAGAGAGTGAACAAAAACGATCTCCGAAGCCACCTTTTACCACATCAACCCTCCAACAAGCAGCAAGTTCTCGACTTGGATTTTCTCCTTCACGAACCATGCAGGTTGCTCAAAAACTCTATGAAGCAGGCCATATTTCTTACATGCGTACTGATTCAACCACACTTTCAAAACAGTCTCTTGCTTCTATCGCCTCTCATGTAGAAAAAAATTACGGAAAACAATTTCTAGAAATGCGTGCCTATAAAACAAAAGCAAAAAATGCCCAAGAGGCCCATGAGGCGGTTCGACCATCCCACATAGAAAAACTTTCTGCAGGAAACAACGATGAGCAGAAGAAACTCTACAAGCTCATCTGGGAACGTACTGTTGCAAGTCAAATGACAGATGCAAAACTCCTTAAAACAAGAATTGTTGGAAACATAAAAAGTGACGATACTATTCCAGACTTTACAGTTACTGGAAGCCAAGTGCTTTTTCCTGGGTGGCTTGCTGTTGATGCAGGTGCGCGCGGTGAAGATGTTGAACTTCCTCACATTACTGAAGGAGAGCCACTTTCCCTTCTCACTATTTCAGATATTGGGAAACAAACAGAACCACCAAACCGGTACTCAGAAGCAGGACTAGTGAAAGAACTCGAATCTCGTGGTATCGGACGTCCTTCAACCTACGCATCAATTATCGCAACGCTCGAAACACGTGGCTATGTCGAAAAACTTGGACGATCCTTAAAACCAACCGACACAGGAGAGGTGGTTTCTTCATTTTTAGAACAAAATTTTATGGAATACATTAGTGATACGTTTACCGCAGAGATGGAAAACGAACTCGATGAAATTGCTTCCGGGGATCGAGAATACGAAAAAACACTCAAAGCATTTTATGGACCATTTACAAAAGATATCAAAGAAAAAGATAAACTCGACAAAGTCACCACGTTGGAAAAAGCCGACGCTCGATTTGTATGCCCAACATGTGGAAGTGGTATGGTAGTCAAACTTGGTCGCGGTGGAAAATTCCTTTCCTGTGATCGATATCCTGAATGTGAGGGAGCGCTCACTATTGAAGGGTTGGAAATCAAAGGGGATGAACCAATTGGCACAGATCCAGAAACTGGGTTGTCTATTTATACAAAGGTCGGAAGATTTGGTCCGTATGTACAACTTGGCGAAATGCCACCAAAGGGTACAAGAAAAAAGAAAGGGGAAAAATCAAACAAACCAAAAATGGCATCTATCCCAAAAGAAGTGGACCCTACCACTGTCACTGTTGCAATGGCACTCAAATACCTCTCTATTCCCCGAACACTAGGGGTGCACCCAGACACAGGGAAAGAAATCTCTGCCAACAACGGTCGTTTTGGTCCTTACGTGGCGCACGATGGGAATTTTCGTTCTATCAAAAAACCGCTTGATGTATATACCATTACCCTTAGTGAAGCGCTTGAGCTTCTTGCTCAAGAGAAAAAACCAAGAGGATTCCAGAAAAAGAAAAAGTAAACCTTGTGCTTTATAAAAAAAGAAATATAGTGGATACATGCAAGAGTTATTTTCTTCTCTTCCCACCACTCTCTCTGCCGTAGATAAAGCGCTCCTTGAACGTGCGTATCATTTTGCTGAAAAAAAACATAAAGACCAGAAAAGAAATTCCGGTGAGCCCTACTTTACCCACGCTGTTGCTGTGGCAAAAAATTGCGCGATGCTCGGAATGGATACTGAAACCATCGTCGGAGCACTCCTTCACGATGTCCTCGAGGATACAGAAACAACAGAAGATGAAATACGTGACGCGTTTGGTGAAAGCGTCCTCTTTCTTGTAAAAGGAGTTACGAAACTAGGAAAACTGAAATATCAAGGACACGAGCGACATGTTGAAAGTCTTCGAAAATTTTTCGTTGCTATGGCAGAAGATATTCGTGTACTCATTATTAAACTTGCTGATCGACTTCACAACGTACAAACACTAGAACATGTTCATTCTGAAAAAAGAAAACGAATCGCGCTAGAAACCATAGAAGTGCACGCATCCCTTGCAGGGCGAATGGGAATGGAACATCTAAAAGGACTCCTTGAAGATTATTCGTTTCCACACGCATTTCCTATTGAATACGAAAAAACAAAAAAAATTATGGATGAGCTTGTTCCAGAGTCACAAAAAGCAATTGAACAAGCACACCAAATCGTAGAGAAAACGCTCACTGATTTCAAAGTACAAGGAACAGTAGATTCACGTATTAAACACACCTACAGTACTTATAAAAAATTAGTGAAATATAAATGGAATACTGAGCAAGTCTACGATATCGTCGCGCTCCGCGTTCTTACTGAAAGTGTTTCTGATTGTTATCAGGTTCTCGGATTGGTGCACATGCTATGGAAACCTATCCCAAAACGTATCAAAGATTTTATTGCACTTCCAAAACCAAATGGATACCAATCGCTTCATACAAGTGTGGTGACAGAATACGGCGTTGTAGAGATACAAATCAGGACACATGACATGCACCAAGAAGCGGAGCTTGGGGTTGCCTCACATTTCCTCTACAAAGAATCACCTCAGGGGGTTTCAAAAAAAGAACAAAAAACATTTCATTGGCTTGATGAACTCAAAGAATTGCACACCGTCGTAAAAAATCCGAGTCGGTTTCTCGAACAACTCCAAATAGATTTTTTCAAAAATCGTATTTTTGTTTTCTCTCCAAAAGGTGACGTGATTGATCTCCCAGAAGGCGCAAGTCCTATAGATTTTGCGTACGCAATCCACTCTGACATCGGCCACAGTACTAGCGCAGCTCGATCAAACGGAAAAATGATATCGCTTGGAGATGCACTTCATAATGGAGATATTGTTGAAATTATTACCAGCAAAAACGCAAAACCATCGAGTAAATGGCTCGAGTATGCAAAAACAAATAGCGCTCGAAGAAAAATAAGAAACTACATTGCTGAACATGGAGGCATCCTCGATCGACTCCTTACAAAACGAGCTTAGATACTAAAGTTTTTTAAATTGTAGAGATCGTCTTCGCTTTCTTCTTGCGCTTGATTCACCTCCTCTGGAGCACGATCATCAAGTGCCTCTACTTGTTCTTTTTCATCAAGGACTAGTTCTTCTGGAGCTTTTGGTTTCAATATATCTGGCACCTTTTGCTGTTGACTATGCAGTGCAGAAACAATGACATCGAGATCATCATTTGAAAAGTAATCAATCGTGATTTTCCCCCCTTGTTCTTTTGGTTCAATGTGCACCCGCGTGCCAAGCGCTTCTTGAAGTTGCTGTTCTACTTTCATAAGTTCAGCGTTTGGAATACTGCTATGTTTTCTAACTTTTTCAACAGCGATCCGACGAGCAATCCGTTCTGCTTCCCGAACGGTGATCTTTCGAAAAAGTATTTCTTTGAACAACGTTTGTTGTTCTTCTGGTCGAGTCGCAAGCATCAAAAGAGGTCGAGTGTGTCCTTCGTTTATCTTTCCCTGAGAGAGTGCGTCAAGCATCTCTTGAGGAAGGGTGAGCAATCGAACAGTATTTGAAACATATTCTCTACTTTTTCCAAGCTTCTGCCCTATTTGTGTATGAGTAAATTTAAACTCTTCAACAAGTCGTGAAAATGCTCTCGCACGCTCAACCGCATTAAGGTCCTCTCGTTGAAGATTCTCAATAATCGCGAGCTCGAGCTTCATCATGTTGTCATCTCCCACACGAATAATGACTGGCACTTGGGTAAGTCCCGCAAGCTTTGAAGCACGCAATCGTCGCTCTCCAGCGATGAGCTCATATTCTGTCATAAGTCCTCCGTCAGGAGTTTCTTTTTCAATACGCGAAACCGTTAATGGTTGGAGGATGCCATACTGACGAATCGATTCGGCAAGATCTTTGAGTGGCCCTTCTTCAAATTCTCGACGTGGCTGAAATGGATTCGGAAGAATCTTGTCGATGTCGATGAAAAAAATTGAGTTGCTATAGAGATTTGACATATCGACAGTGTAACACAGAGATTTTTTGAAAAAAATTTTGATAGAAAAAAATGAAACCCCGACATGAATCGGGGTTTAATATTTTGAATATTATTTAAGAAGTGAGCTTGGTGTCACTTCTGCACAAAGGTCTTGTGTGCATTGGTTACCTCCTTTTTTACCGGTTTTTTGCTCAACCATCGCGTTGTGCGAGTGAGCAGCGGGCCAGGTGATCTTACATATTTTCTTTCGGCGCTTTGCGCTTAATTTGGGTCTTGGGAGACCCTCTTGGAAGAGCGTGGTACTTCATGTACTTGTTTTTTATTATCAAAACCACAAGACCTTTTCTGGTTTGATATTAGCATGTTTATATAAATATGTCAAGCTTCCCTACTTCATCCTTCTTGATTAACAAAAAATACTATGTAAAATAAGCGTTATTGCCGGAGTGGATGAAAAGAAAACTGCTTTTCTTTTCATCTGAACGAAGTGAGGTAACCGACACTCCGGAGTCGGTCCTGAAAGGATACGAAATCTAGGTTATATTTCGTAAGATGCCGGAGTGGCGGAATGGTAGACGCGCTCGACTCAAAATCGAGTACTCGCAAGGGTGTGGAGGTTCAAGTCCTCTCTCCGGCACAAAATCGTGAATAAAAAACAAAAAATAATTGTCGTGTGTGGTCCGACTGCAACCGGTAAAAGTGATTACGCTGTGGGACTTGCTAAAAAGCTAGGTGGAGAAATTATCTCTGCTGATTCACGACAAGTCTACAAAGGACTTGATGTTGGGAGTGGAAAAATTACTACACGAGAAATGAAAGGTGTTCCTCATCATCTCATCGATGTTGCAAGTCCAAAGCGAACATTTTCAGTGAACTACTATCAAAAGCTTGTTAAAAAGATCCTCCCAGAAATCATTACTCGAGGAAAAACGCCTATCATTTGTGGCGGAACAGGATTTTATATTGATGCGATAGTCTGCGATACGGTATTCCCTTCTGTTCCTCCAAACAGATTACTTCGAAAGAAACTTGCACATGCTTCTCTTGAGACACTTCAAAAACAACTTAAGAAACTCGATCCACGCCGGTACCGACTCATCGACAGACAAAACAAAGTACGACTCATTCGAGCAATTGAAATTGCGACTGTGCTTGGAAAGGTCCCTTTGACAAAAAAAACACAACAATACAATATAGAGTGGCACTATCTCGATTTTCCAGATGACATGTTGAAAAAAAGAATCCACGACCGTCTTTTCAAAAGAATGAAGCAAGGTATGGTTGTTGAAGTAGAAAGACTCCACAGACAAGGGGTGTCATGGAAACGACTTGAATCGTTTGGATTAGAATATCGGTTTCTTGCACTTTACCTACAAAAAAAACTTTCAAAAAAAGAAATGCTTGAACAGTTAGAAAAAGCGATCTGGCAATATGCGAAGCGCCAGCGAACATGGTTTAAAAAATACGCAAAATAAAAAAGTGGCTATGCCACTTTTTTTGTTTTATTTATAGCAAAAGATGCAATGGTTCCTTTTTTGGTATTTACCACTGGCAAAATCGCCTTTTGTAATAAAGAAATAATTTGTTCTGGAAATTCATCTTTGTGTACAGAAATAAACCTTTTCAACAGTGTGTTACTGTGTACGTCTGGATTATTTAAAATAAGCAACGCTCCTTTTATTTTTTGATGAAGCTGTTTTGTTTTCAACATAAACATCAAGGTAATAAACGTTCTGTTCTGTGGCGAATAAATAATACTATACGGTTTTGATGAATGCATACAAGGTACAATTTTGCGGGTCCAGCAGGACTCGAACCTGCAACCTCGGTTTTGGAGACCGATGTTTTA
>CAZSQH010000036.1:0-2030 GCA_964608655.1 uncultured Candidatus Saccharibacteria bacterium
AGTAGTTATGATGCTTTCAATTGGAGAAAGTGCTCTCATGTCTACTCTATTGTTGTTACTCACTTGGGTCATTCATAAATGCACATGGTGGAGTATGTGGAAACATGGGTATCACTGCGCATGTACTGCATGCAATGTAGGAAATGATATTCTTCCAAAAGAAAAGAAATTTTGTGACTGCGGAAAACCCGGATGTCGCTGTGAACATGGGATGTGCACATGCAAATAACCCTCACCCTTGAGACAACCCTAGAGACATATCTACGACCGAAACAAGACACACGAGCCGGCTTACGCCGGCTCGGTATCGTTACCGTGCTTGATTTACTTGAGCACTACCCTACCAGATATGCAGATGCCTCCACCTACCGTTCTATTGGGAGTCTCACTGATGGAGTCGATGCAACTATTCGTGGTGTTATAAAAAAAATAACAAAGAAAAAAACATTTACTACAAAAGTACCCATGAGCGAGGCAGTAGTAGAAGATGTCAGCGGAACACTCCGTGTCGTGTGGTTTAATCAACCTTACCTTGCTCACATGATCTCTGTAGGACAAACAGTTGAACTCACTGGGAGAGTCTCCCTCTATCACGGGAAGCCTACGCTTACAAATCCGGTACTCCGTGAAGAAAAGGTCCTTGCTATTGATAGTCATGATTCTCTCTTCTCAAAAGAACATGACGTAGTGCTCACCCCTTTATATCCGGAAACAAAAGGTGTTTCGAGTGAGTGGTTTCGCCATGCAATAGAAAAAACTCTTGCGTCTCTTTCAGAAGTTCCTGATCATATTCCTGAAACTATTTTGAAGCAGTATTCGCTCCCCTCGCTTAAAACTGCATATATTTGGATACACGCCCCTCGAACAAAAGAAGATGCACTCAAGGCAAGAAAGCGGTTTGCATTTGATGAAATATTTTCTCTTTCAATCGCTCGACAACGTGAACGCATGATAATTGCTAAAGAAAAATCTTACTCTATAAATACCGCATCACTCTCCCTTGATCCATTTATTAAAAAATTTGGATTTCCTCTCACCACTGCACAAAAAGAAGCTATCGATCATATTATGAATGATCTTGAAAAAGAAGCACCTATGTCGAGACTTCTTGAAGGAGATGTGGGGAGTGGAAAGACTGCAGTCGCTGCTGTGAGTGCCTACGCAACCGTTATGAACCGCCCTTCTCAAAATGGAAAAAAGCAAACATTTGGCAATCTCCAAGTGGCATATATGGCACCTACTGAAATACTTGCAGTGCAGCACTTTGAATCATTTGTTGAACTCTTTAAGGAAACTGGTATTAGTATTGCACTTATTACTGGAAGTGGCGCACGAAAATTCCCTACAAAAGTTGCATCAAGCAAACAATCCTGGACCACCATCTCGAAAGCGCAATTAAAAAAGTGGATTGCAAACGGAGAAATCGCTATTGTGATTGGAACACACACCCTTATACAAAAAAGCCTCGAATTTAAACACCTTGCACTTACCATCATCGATGAGCAACATAGATTTGGCCTCCATCAAAGAAAAAGTTTAGCAAAAAAAGATAGCCATTTTCCCCACCTCCTTTCAATGACCGCAACTCCTATTCCTCGAACACTTGCTTTGACAATATATGGTGACCTTGATCTTACTGTACTAGATGTGCTTCCACCAGGAAGGAAACAAATCATCACCGAACTTGTTCTTCCTAATAAACGTGACTTGGTGTACGAAGAAATAAAAACAATACTTTCCCAAGGACGCCAAGCATACGTCATTTGTCCACGAATCGATGAACCTGATCCTGATAAAGAAAAAGCGGTACAAGCAAAATCAGTGATCGCTGAAGCAAAACGGTTACAAAAAGAAGTATTTCTTAATCAACGCATTGGGGTGCTCCATAGTAAAATGACCAAACAAAAAAAAGAAAATGTTATGGAAGCATTTGTCGCTCATGATATTGATATTCTTGTAGCAACTTCTGTTGTGGAGGTAGGGGTCAATGTTCCAAATGCAACGGTCATTATTATAGAAGGGGCGGAACG
>CAZSQH010000036.1:2040-5990 GCA_964608655.1 uncultured Candidatus Saccharibacteria bacterium
GACAGGAAAGATCAATATCCTCGTCTCGACGACAGTGATCGAAGTCGGTGTAGATATCCCCGAAGCGACGATCATGGTGATCAAAAACAGTGAACGCTTCGGACTCGCACAACTCCATCAGCTTCGCGGGCGCGTACAACGATCAAGTCACCAATCATATTGCTATCTATTTGCAGAAACAAAAAGTGAAAAAACAACTGAGCGTATGCGTGTATTTACAAAAGCAAAAAATGGATTTGAGCTTGCAGAATACGATCTCATGTTGCGAGGAACCGGAGAGCTCACTGGAGCAAAACAGTGGGGCATCTCTGATCTTGCAATGGAAGCACTTCGTAACCCAAAGCTTGTTGCAGTAGCACGTCAATCAGCAATTGATCTTGTAGCTGAAGATACATCACTAAAAAACCACCCTGATTTGTTACGAAAAATAACTTCTATTACACACACTCATTTTGAATAGTAAGTCTATTTTTCTTGAATAACACCGAATACGTTTAATTTCTTTTGTGAACGTAAAAATCGAATAATTACAAAACATGAATATATGGTTAAAATTAAAATAGCAATAAATGGAAACGCTAGTATTAAAAAAACAATAGCAAAAAAAATGTTTTGGGAAGCAGATAGTAACCCAATAAAAAAAGAAGTGAGTAAAACTTCTAAAAATACTTTTGAAGAAAAAAATGCTAGTACTAGAAAAAAAAGTTGTAGTATATAAATAAAAACAAATTTATTAAAATTTTTTTGTTTTAGTTGACCTTTCTTTTTTAATTGAGCAACAACAAAGAATCCTTCTGTGTTGATTACAAAAATAGTTAGAAGAAAAACCATTGTTGACATCTGTCTATTTTAGCAAAAAACTTGCATATAAAAACACCCTCGTACGAGGGTGTTTTTATATGCAAGTGCATTGTAAGTAAATACTTACTGTTGCATCATTGGAGCAGCTTGTGGCATTGATTTCTTCGGCCCCCCGAAGCCAAGCGCAAGCGCAAGCGCGATGATGGCAATAAGTAGGTGTAGTACGTTGTCAGCTCCATTTACCATAATCAGACCGAGAACGCTTCCGCTTCCAAGAAATCCTAGTACGGTAACGAGCGCATATACTACACCAAAGATCTTAAAGTAGGTCTTCGCACCTTTCATAGAACCAGCGCATAACAATGCGATGATACCAGAGAGAAGGTGGATGACATTGTGGAGTGCATCAACTTCAAAGATGCCAAGAAGCATCCCGTTACTCGTGATTCCTGGGATAAAGCCGAGGACTCCAACGAGAATGAAGACGATACCAAACCACTTTGCTGCTTTTTGTGTATTCATACTGTTTGATTGCCCTCGTTATAAAGAGTGCAACCTAGATAAAAGTATATCATCAGGATATAGCTCGCCATAGTGGATAAATAAAAAATGCCCCGACAGTTGTCGGAGCATTAACCAAAAAACAAATGAAAAAATTATCTTCTCAGCCAAACTTGTGCTGGTTGACTTTGATATAAGAGAAATCCTTGCGTCCAATCGCCTCCACCAAGTCCGGGAGATCCCGAGTGATTACTGGAGCTCATATCGCTCCAGATGAAGTGAAACGGTGTTGCTCCAGCGTTTGCAGGAGTTGCAGAGCTGTAGAGCTTTGCATGAAATCCTGCTGTGCCAGCATTGAGGAACCGATATGAACTTTGTGTCACATCCTCTCCTAACTTGATTGAGAACCCGTCTCCTTCTGAAGGATCAAATCCTTGTCGAATGAGACTGATAACCAATTTTCTTGTTGTTCCGGCAGGAACTATAAGCTCTCCTGGTGAAGCTGTCGCGGTGATGTACATAAGAGATTCTGCTTCTGTAAAGATCGATGTTGTATCTCCATTTGATTTAGAGATGCGCATCATACTTGTCACATCAAGACCGGCAAATGCGGTTTGTACCTGAGTAAGCAACAACGTATCGTTGCTCCCATTGTCGGCAAATACAAGCGGTAATCCGATTTGCTTCAGTGCAACACTTCCCTGTGAAGGGACAGTAATACTCACACTGAAAACATCTCTCCGCACGCCATTGGTCATGGTGCCGGTGAGCTGATCAACAACAACCGTAGGGACCGCTTTGAAAACATAGATGTCATTTCCGGTTCTCAATGTATCATTATTCTTCACATCACCATTTGCATTCCGTGTCTGAATAGATACCGATGTTTTAATGTTTGTCCCTGACTGATTGTTACCAACCGGTTTGAGATTCAACACCACTGCAAATGTTTTTGTGACATCTTTCGGTAGTACGGATTGCACTGAGACTGTTGCGCTGTTGCCACTAAATGTGGCTTGTCCAAGCAATGTCGTTCCTTCATAAATCTTTGCTGATTCTACGATTGTAGGATCAGCAACTTTTACAAACACTTTGTGAAGTTGTGACTCGATACCGGTTGCCGTCACATCAAAACGATTTGTTTCCACATCTTGATTTCCCGAGACAAGATCTGTTGCTGGAGTAGCGGTGTTTAGTCCGGTAGTAACATTAGCAACAACAAATGTTGTTGCTTGCCCAAGCACTACTGTGTTTGTACCGCCACTTTTTCCAATACCCAGCTTCACTGTCAGTGTTCCTGTAACGACCGTCGGTGATGTGATAAACACATACACTTTGTAGGTCCTGTTTGCTTCAAACTGAATCATGTCAGGAAAAAATCCTGTTGTTACTGCTGGATTGATCAATGTAAGTGAGTCACCAGCACTCCGTGGAATAACCACACGAAGGGTATGCATTGCATTCCTTGGTGCAGTTCCTTCAATAACTGTGGTGACTTGCACAGGGGCAGGATTATCCCCAGTAGTATATGTGAATACTGCTACTCGGATATTTACCCCCGTTCCAGCCCATGTCTGATCGGGAACAGTGGCATCTTTTGCCACCGTCCCATACGTAGGAACAGCAGGAGTATGGTCATCATGCGTATCTTTTTTGCATGATATTACCAGAAGAGAAGCCATTGCGAGCACGCTCGCCAAAATACTTTTCGTTTTCATTATTTTTTATGGTTTTAAAAGAAAATTTAATCCTTATTTTAAGCAGGCAAAGGTTTGGCCTATCAAACAGAATTATAGCACACTTTATATAAAAAATCAATACCCTCCTCCACCCCCTGTTTGTGGTGGTATTTCACACTTTTAAATGGCACTTGGACATACTATTTCAAACGGGTGGGCGCACATGGACTCGAACCATGGACCACCGAGGTATAAGCTCGGCGCTCTACCAACTGAGCTATACGCCCACTCGTTTATCTCTATGAAGCTTTCGTACAGACAATAAGCTTATTTCGATGTACTCCGCTCGTGTATCAAACGATTATATACAGGTTCTCCTAAAAAGAGAACACATCACCGAAAAATGATACAATGTGCCGTATGAATGAATCAATAGCAAAAAAACTGGGAGAAGTATTGGCTTTCAACACCGTTGGAACACAGACTTTTGAAAAAGGAGGTGTTGTACTGAAACAAGCGATCGGGGAAGAACGTTACACCGATATCCAAGAAAAATTCCGAATCCACGGAGAAGAAATCATCCGCGTAGCAACTGATGCAGGAGTAATCGATACCACCTTGGCAAAAGCAAAAAGAACTGAGGAAAAAATAAGTGCGATGCGCGATATGTATATCGGAGACAATTGGGACAACCCGGTAGAAATACTTGAGTGGAGTGGTTTCTTTGAAGGAGCTGCAATCGTACACTGGGCATTTGTCGCAGGAGCAGCACAAGCGATGAATCATGAACCCCTCATGACGCTATGCGAAGAA
Source organism: uncultured Candidatus Saccharibacteria bacterium (assembly GCA_964608655.1). GTDB lineage: Bacteria > Patescibacteriota > Minisyncoccia > Phycocordibacterales > UBA9973 > UBA4124. Next base: position 5,835 of record CAZSQH010000036.1, read on the forward strand.
GGAAAAAACTATCGATACGAACTCTTAGAACTCGTTGAGGGAGAACTCGAATCAAAAGGACAAGATAAAGCTACGGGGTAAACCCTGTAGTAGAACTTGGAGAGTTTCACTACGGGGTAAAGGTCTTTGAAACAAGCATTGATTCGTCAAAGGGAA
>CAZSQH010000037.1:0-5716 GCA_964608655.1 uncultured Candidatus Saccharibacteria bacterium
CTGTCATCAAACGCGCCAAGCGTATTTGCTTGTTGGTAACCGTATTGGTAATACCCCACATTACGCCCTAAAGAGCCCCCTGCAAGCAAGATAACAGCAATAATAACCCCAAGGATTATCATGATCGTGATCAGCGTATTGTCTATCTTATCGTTCATACTGCTCTTTTTACATCAAAACGTGAATATTGTCCATGCTTTATTATCACAAAGTCAGTATTGGCGAATAACTGCTTTGACCACGCCAACCACTGTAAGTGACGTAGTTGGGTAGATAGGTTTAAACGCCTTATTTGCAGGTTCAAGCCATGTCTTTCCATTTAAAACTTTCAGGTATTTCATGGTGTGCTCACCATCAACCTCAGCAATCACAATATCGCCGTTTTTTGCTTGGTTTGTACGTTCAACAAGAACCATATCACCGTCAGCAATATGTGCATCTATCATAGATTCTCCATCAACTTCAAATAGATAGGTATTCGATTTTTTATTTCCGACAAGCATTTCTTCAAGATTTACTGTATCTCGAACTTCTTCTGCTTGTGCAGGAAATCCTGCTTTTACAGAACCAATCATAGGAATATCATTAAACAAATTTGTTGGCAAAAGTCTTCCAAGACTATCTTTTGCAACTATTCCTGCATCGATCATTTTTTCTACTAAACGAGCAACTGCATTTTTTGATTTAAAGCCAAACAACGAAAGCATTTCAGAATACGTAGGCATTCGCTTGTGCGATTGATAGAACGAAGTAAGTTTTTGTTTGTAGTCGTGTTCCATGGTTATTATGAATGGGCAAACAGTTTAATGACCGTCCCTAAAAATGATGATACTGCTCTTTGTGTCTTAATTGTATGTTTTTTATACAGGGATGCATAGCGATACGCATACATACTTGGTACGCTCGGTACGTCTTGTTCAAAGCATCGAGACTCCAATCGAGACAACTCTTCGTGTAGTGCTTGTTTAAAGCGATAGTTAAGTGTGTTATTCATGATTTTAAAAAATAGAAAGTGAAGGTAATAATTTATCCAAGAACCCTCTTTTTCTTTGACGAGCAAGTTTACGAAGAAGTTCACGATGGCGTCGAGAATCTTCCTGGTAGCGTTCTCCTCGAAGAATCTTCAAATCAATTTTTTGATTAATTTTTTTTATTTCAGCACTGAGTACTTTTTTGTATTGTTGTGGTGTCATAGTAATGCCCGATTACTGTTACTAATATAATCAGTATATGTGAACGAGCGTTCACTAGTCAATACAAGTTATCCACACTTTCTGTCTTAGAAGCTATTTTTCGTGCTCTAATGCTATTTTTATTGCTTCTGCAGCGATGAGTCGAGCTGAATCAGGGTTGAAGAAACGCTTTGCATGGTCTGCCATTGCATTGTAACGATCTTTATTATCAAGAATGAGCTGGATCTGATTTAACAGCACTGATGCTGTGAGGTTTTCTTCTTCGATCACCACAGACGCTCCTGTTCGCGCATAATGATATGCATTTTTACGTTGGTGGTCCGCATGATATACCTCTGGTCTCCCGGGAATAATAATAGACGGTTTTCCCCACGCTGCGATCTCAAAAACAGTTGATCCTGCTCGAGAGATAACAAGGTCACACGCTCCACCAAACATTTTAGTTTGCACATCATTTAAATAAGGAAACAATTTATATCGAGTGCGTTTTGTATTTTGACCAAAAATAACACCAAGGTCAGTTTTTATTTCTTCATACCCCTTTTCCCCTGTTTGATGAATGACTTGATACTTATCAACGAGCGCTGTTGCTATTTCTGCCATACTGTTATTTATAACTCGTGCACCAAGCGACCCTCCCATTACTCCAATGGTGGGAAGTGTTGCATCTAATTCAAAGAATTCTTTTGCTCCTTCTTTTGCAATTCGAGTGATACTTTTTCGAACTGGCTGTCCAGTGACTGCTATTTTTTTTGAATCGAAGTAACTCGCTGCTTCTGGGTACGAGAGTGCGACACGTCGAGCAAATTTTCCTGACCACTTATTTACTCTTCCGGGAACAGTGTCAGATTCATGAACAATAACGGGAATACGAAGAAACCACGCTGCACATAATGTTGGAAAACTTGCGTAGCCTCCTTTACTAATAACAACATCAGGATAGAGACGAAATACTTTAATAAGTGCTCCAATGATACCAAATCCTGTTTTAAATATATCTATAAAATTTTGAAATGAAAAATAGACACGCAACTTCCCTGCCGTAATAGGGATATAGGTAATAAATTGTTCATGTAGCAATTGAGCGTTGTACGGGCTATTGCTCATATAGTAAATACGAAGATCAACAAGATGCTCTTCCTCGGCGATACGATTGAGTTCTTCTGCAATTGCGATTAAAGGGTAAAAATGACCACCCGTGCCCCCTCCTGCTAGTAAAATCTTCATATAATCTCCTTCAGTATACCTTATTTATTATTCTTTTTTATAACGAGATACGTTCAATATAATTCCTGCTGATGCAAGCGCAATCGCAAGAGAGGTCCCCCCGTGGCTTATAAATACTAACGGGACCCCCGTCAAAGGAAATAGACCAATAAGTGAGGTGATGTTGAGAAATGACTGTGCAACTATAAGGGTGACAAGTCCAGTAACGAGGTATTGCCCAAATGTGTCAGGTGCCTGCACTGCAATCTTATATCCTCGAATAGCAAGAAATACATAAAGAATCACTAATACGGCACTTCCTATAAATCCAAACTCTTCTGCAAATACTGCGAAAATAGAGTCTCCTTGCGGTTCCGGAAGGTAGTTAAATTTTTGCACACTCTGTCCTAATCCCCTTCCAAAAATTCCACCTGAGCCAACAGCAATTAACGATTGTTTCAGTTGGTAAGAAGACCCTCGAGGGTCTGCATCAGGGTTAAGAAATGTTTGTACTCGTTCCATGACGTATGGTCTAAAAAAAGCCAACAACGTTATGCCAATTGCACCAATACCAACAATAATTCCTATTTTTTTCCACGAGACTCCTGATATAAAAAGCATAGCTGAAGCAGCAATAATCATAAGTAAAAGACTTTTTGTATCTGGCTGTCTCAAAAGGATAAGCGCAATGATCCCCAACAATAAAGCAATCGGTAGTATTTTATATTTAAGTTCATCAGTTTTTTTTCTCACTAGGGTAAGCCACGCTGAAGCATAAATAACAAAAGCTAATTTTAAAAATTCTGCTGGCTGAAATGAGAATGGCCCAATAGAAATCCAACGTTGTGCCCCTCCGTGTGAGAAACCAATACTTGGAATAAAAACAGCTAGAGTAAGAAGGAGCGCTCCTAAAAATATGAAAAGGGCATATTTGCGCCAAAATAAGTAAGGAAGTTGCATGCAGAGCCATAAAGCACCCAATCCTCCAATAAAACCAAGTACTATTTGGTTGAATAAAACCCCATAAAACTTACTTTCACTTTGAGCAAGAATACCGAGCGATGCCGAAACAAACGCAAACAACCCAATGATTGCAATAAGGACGACAATACCAAAAAAGTATTTATCAAATGGTCGTGTTGTGGCTTCTGTACGATGCACCATCGTATTTTACCGTTCTTGTTAAAAATTTCCTATAAATAATTATCCAACCAGGGCAATGACTACCCCAAGGAGTGCGCATACGGTACTCACCACCCAGTAACGCATGACGATTTTTTCTCGTGACCACCCAAGTGCGTGAAAGTGATGGTGAATAGGGGCAACTTTAAACACTCTTCGTTTTCCAAAATATTTATAACTGGTTATTTGAATAATATTTGATGCAGTAGTTACCGCAAGAGGTAATGCTATAAGTGGTAACAGCAGTACGGTATCAGTAAGAAATGCAATAACGGTGAGAACAACAAGAAGTCCCATAATTCCTGTTTCTCCCATATAAAATCGTGCGGGAGGAATATTGAACCACAAAAATGCAAGAATTGATCCTGAAATAACTCCGCAAAATGCAGCAATATCTACCATGTCTTTCCCAAATGCAATAGCTGCATAGGAGGCAAAGATGATCGCAAGGACACCTCCTGCAAGCCCATCCATACCATCAATAACGCTTCCTGAGAATACTGCCAACAGCACAACAATAAAAAAAGGAATAAAAAAAGATCCAAGAGAAAGTGTCGCTGTTGAAAACGGAATGAGTACCCCAGTCATCCCCAGTTTGTAATAGAACCACGCACCAACGATAAGTCCTATTACCACAATAGAAACAATTTTTATTTTTCGATATCCTATTGCGTCACCAGAATACTTCCCTGTTCCTCGAATTTGAATAAAATCATCAATAAGTCCTATGCCCGCACCGAGAAGAAACGTTGCTAACGGTACCAGTGTTTGGCTTCGACTGTAGAAATCTAACTTTGTTGATATATCTGATGGGACAAGTTTTGAAATCGCCCACATAAGACCGATCGTCGCAATAACAGAAAGCCAAATGATAATACCTCCTAATCGAGGGGTCGATATTTCCTCAGTGGTGTGAATTCTTTTAAAATCATCATTGGTGATATCCTCTCCTGCAAGCCGTGATTTTTTTTTCCACATCTTTTTTTTGTACATCCATGTTGTTAGTCGAGGAGTAAGTGCTATGCCAATAGCAAAAGCAAGTGCGGTAGGAAGAAATATTTTTATTACATTGAGTGTAAGCATTTTTTCTTTATTACGAAGCAGAAGCTTCTTCTCGTTGTAAGAGTGTCGTTATCTTTTCTTTTGTTTCTTTATAATGAGGAAGTTCTTCAAATGAGGCCACTCCAAAATGCCGCAGTGTGTCCATAGTGAGCTGATAGCTTACTCCTCTCCCGTTCCCTACTTGTTCAATAAGTCCCCGCATTTGAAGGGCTCTGATACTGTAGGAAGCGTTTACCCCTCGAATAAATTCGATTTGTGCTTTTGTTGCATGGGGGTGGTACGCGATAATAGCAAGTGTTTCGGCAGATGCTCGAGAAAGTTCTTTGGTCAATTCTTCTTTTCGCAATGCTTCAATGAGCGCGTGTTGTTCTGGTCGTGTAGCGAGAGTAACTGATTGATTGTTTTTCACAAGCATAATTCCTCGTTGATCGAGCGCTTGGGCCAATTCTTCAATTGCTGTTTCTATTTTTTCTACATCTACATTTAGTCGATGAGCAAGAGAAGTGATTGTTTGTGGTTCAGAAACCGCAAAAAGAATCGCTTCTATTGATTGTGAAAGGGTGTGTATCATGCTGATTCTTCTGAGGAAATAAGGGGTTCTTTTTGGGTTAAAGTATGCTCCAGTGAAATATCTTCAAACAGTGCCTGCTGTTGTGCGTCCACAACACCTCTTCGTACCAGCTCAAGCATACCAAGAAAGGAAACGATCGTATAGACTTTTTTACTTTTTTCATCTGCATCAGGAGAAAGCACAGCAATAGCACTGAAGCTTGTTTTCATTGCTTTTTCAATTCGATCATGAAGCGTATTAAGGACTTCAGTGATAGAAATATTTGTGTAGATACGAACTTCTGGCTTCTGAGGGATTGGAGGAGGGACTAATTGCTCCATTTCAAATACAAGCTCTGAAAGACGTTCTACTTTTAGTGACGGATCAGGTGCAAAAACAAAAGGAAAAGGACGTTGTGGCCCTTCGAAGCTGATTTTTTTACCATATTTTTTTATGAGACCACCCGCTGCGTGAACAATGATCTGGTACAGTGCAACACGACGCTCGAGATCGCTGATGGAAG
>CAZSQH010000038.1:0-5396 GCA_964608655.1 uncultured Candidatus Saccharibacteria bacterium
AATTGCGCTTGCAAAACGAGATGTTGCTGGAGCAAACACTGCTATTGATCAAGCGCTTGCGCTTAAAGCAGATTATCTTGATGCATTTGTTCTTCGAGCACAAATAAAGGCGGCGCAAGGAAATAGTCAAGGTGCAAAAGAAGAATTAGTTAACTACACAAAAACAGCGCCGTTTGATGCGCAGGGGTATGTTCTCTTGGGAAATACAGAGCTTGAACTTAAGAACTACCAAGCTGCACTTGATGCATTTGCTCGAGCACGACAACTCGCTCCAGCAAATCCAAATATTTATCTTGCGTACATCAACATACTCACCACTATGGGAAGACGATCTGAAGCAATCACTGAACTTGAAGCATTTACAAAACGATACCCGCAAATTCAAGGGGTACAAGATCAGATTGAACGGCTAAGAAATGGGAGTGCTCCAGCTCCAGAAGAAACTGAAGAAGATAACTAACAATCATGCACAGCGTGCAACGATACGTGAATGGTTTCTAAATTCCTAAAACTCTTTAATAGAGATATCGTATCCATGAACCAGGCAGCCCTGGTTCTTGCTGTTTTTTCTGTCTTGTCTCAATTATTTGGACTTATTCGTGATCGTCTTCTTGCAAGTCTTGTAGGGCCGTCAGCGATGCTTGATGTCTATTATGCTTCATTTCGTATTCCAGATTTTGTCTACAATTCTTTTGGAATTTTATTTTCTGTTACAGTTCTTATCCCATTTATTACGCACTACTTGAAAGAAGAAGGAAACGGGCACCCTGCGGCACTAAAAACATTTCTCAACAGTATTTTTACTGTTTATTTTTACGGCATGATGGGTATTTCTCTCGTACTGATCATCTTGATGCCTTTTTTAACTGAACTAACCGCACCCGGCTTCACCACAATTCAGAAAGCGGATTTAATTCTATTTTCGAGAATTATGCTCATTTCTCCATTTCTTTTTGGTCTTTCTGCTCTTCTTTCTTCTTTTGCTCAGGTACAAAAAAAGTTTGTTGCATTTGCTGTTGCGCCACTCTTTTATAATCTCGGTATTTTAATAGGAATACTTTTTATTCGACCACACCTAGGGATGCTAGGGATAATTTTTGGGGTCGTGATCGGGGCCCTGTTGTACTTTTTGATACAACTCCCTACTTTAGTTAGTTTGAAACGACTTCCAAAGATCACTCGTGATATAGATTGGGGAATGATAAAAAAAGTCATGATGCTATCTCTTCCAAGAACACTAGGTTCCTCGCTATCAAATATTACATTTATTATTATGGCAGCGATTGCATCACTACTTGCTGCGGGGTCACTTTCTGTATTTCAATTTTCTTACAATATAGAAAATAGTCCTCTGCTTGTATTTGGTATATCTTATGCAGTTGCCGCATTTCCCACAATGACACGATTGTTTTCTGATGGAAAAAAGAAAGAAATGCTTGAAGTGTTGTATCGTACCACTAGAAACCTATTTTTTTTCACTATTCCTATATCACTCTTGATGATTGTTCTTCGGGCGCACATTGTCCGTTTGTTACTTGGGGCAGGAGAGTTTTCATGGAACGATACTCGTCTAGTAGCTGCTTCTGTTGCATTGTTTTGTATTTCAATTACAGCACAAAGCATGGTACTTCTTTTAATAAGAGCATTCTTTGCAACTGGCGATACTTGGAGTCCTCTAAAAATTAATCTTTGGGCGGTGATAGGTACAGGCCTTTCTGCCCTAGGGTTAATTTATATGTATCACAATCTATTACTGTTCCAGCATTTTATTGACAGTCTTCTTCGTATTGATGGGGTAACTGGAGGAAGTGTTATTTTGCTTTCCCTCGCATTTTCTATAGGACAGATAGGAAATGCTATTGCGCTATGGTATCGATTTCATAAGAAAATGAGAGTTCCTGTTGGAGAAACAAGGATACTTCGTAGAACGCTGTCTCACATGGTAGCTGCTGGTATTATTGCGGCTGCTGTTGCATATGGGATGCTTGTAGTTATCGGAGCTGAAGTAAATCAGCTTAAACTCTGGGGAATATTATTACAGACTGTTATTGCTGGAGGGGTGGGGATTGTCGCGTATGGTATTGTGTTGATTGCACTTGGAAACGAGGATATTACACTATTTATTCACACGGCAAAGAGCAAGTTTTGGAAACAAAAACCGGAAGTGGTGCAGCACCAACAAGAGCTTTAACGGTTGTGCCACTAACTTTTTTAAAATGACTCTTTCGTGGTATAGTTTCGCAATCCATGGACTTAAAACATATTCGCAACTTTTCAATTATTGCACACATTGATCACGGAAAATCAACACTTGCAGACCGTATGCTTGAAGTAACCGGGACTATTGAAGCGCGTAAAATGCGTGACCAAGTGCTTGATAGTATGGAACTTGAACGGGAGCGAGGAATTACAATTAAAATGCAACCAGTTCGTATGAAATATAATGATTATCAGCTTAATCTTATTGACACCCCCGGTCATATTGATTTTTCATACGAAGTCTCGCGTGCTTTGAAGGCAGTAGAAGGATCTCTTTTACTTGTTGATGCCACACAGGGCGTACAAGCGCAGACGCTCACAACGCTTGGAATGGCGAGAGAATCTGGATTGGTTATTATTCCTGTTATTACAAAAATTGACGCTCACCACGCCAGAGTCGATGAAGTGAAGCTTGAAATCTGTTCTCTTTTAGATTGTGAAGAGAAAGATATTGTTGCTGTTTCTGGAAAAACAGGAGCAGGTGTGTCTGGACTTCTGGAGCATATAGTTGCTAAAGTCCCACCCCCAGCAGTGGCGACACTTGAACAAAAATTACAAGCACTTGTGTTTGATTTTAGTTACTCGAACCATAAGGGTGTTATTGTGTTTGTTAGGTTGTTTTCTGGATCAGTAAAAAGAGGGGACACGCTTTCTTTTGCTGCCTCAGGGCAACAATTTCAAGCACTCGAAGTGGGTGTATTTACACCAGAAGCAACGGCGACAGAACAATTACAAGCAGGACAAATTGGGTATATCGTAACAGGAATTAAACAGCCAGGGATTGCATCTGTAGGTGACACTATTGTTGACGCAAGACGTCCAGCGGTAGCACTTTCAGGATACCAACAACCTGCCCCAGTAGTGTGGGCTTCTATTTATCCAGAAAGCCAAGATGATTTTGATGAACTTCGGCAAGCACTTGGTCGACTTCGACTTTCTGATAGCGCATTTTCTTACGAGGAAGAAGTTTCAGGAGCCCTTGGGAGAGGATATAGGTGCGGGTTTCTTGGGATGCTTCATCTTGAAATTATTACAGAGCGACTTCGACGTGAGTTTAATCTTGAATTGATTGTAACGCTCCCTTCTATTACGTATGAAGTAACTCTTCGGGGAGGAAAAGTTGTAACGGTGTATTCTCCTCACCTATTTCCTGATGATGGTCAAATTACGCATATACGGGAGCCATGGGTGCATGCTTCTATTATTACTCCACTTGATTATGTTGGAACACTTCAACCCTTTCTTTATGATCATGAGGCAGAAGTAGGGACGATTGAACAGTTTGGAGGGGATCGTTCTCGTATTCATTTTCTCGTTCCATTGCGAGAATTAATGAGAGGATTTTTTGACGATTTGAAAAGTATTACTAGCGGATACGCGTCTGTTGCCTATGATGGAACTGAATGGCGCGATGCTGATGTGTTGCGAATGGATATGCTTGTTGGAGACGAACCAGTGATTGCTTTTACTCGTATTATTTCTCGAAGACGAATGCAAGAAGAAGCTGAAAAATTTGTAGAAAAACTGGAAGAGTTGCTACCACGACAGCAGGTGGTTATGAAAATTCAAGCAAAGGCACAGGGGCGTATTATTGCTTCTCGTACATTAAAAGCATTTCGAAAAGATGTTACCGGACATTTGTATGGAGGGGATGTGAGTAGAAAAAATAAACTTTTGGATAAACAAAAGAAAGGAAAGAAGAAGATGCGTGAACATGCAACGGTAAATATCCCACATGACGTATTTATTAAGGTAATGCGTCGAGGGTAGACGTTTTCACTAAGAGAACATTGGAGCCGTGTAGAAAAGCAACATCCCAACCACCACGATGATAGAGATGATTTTCCACACAAGAGCAACACGTTTTCTGTTATGATTGAATAGCATACCGAAAATCCTACCATCGCCATGCCAAAAACACAATTATCGCAACGACAGCGTAGAACGTCACCAAAACGAGTACTAGGAGTAACTGTTGCTCTTGTGGTAGTTTTTCTTCTCCTCGCATCGGTGATAGGACTTGTTGAAAAATATATTGCTATTCGAAAGCGAGTGCGAGATTTGAAAGAGGAACAGAAGCTTCTTACGGAGAAGTATGTTACCTTACAAGAAACTAACCGCTTTATAGAAACAAAAGAAGGCCAAGAATACGCACTCCGTTCAAAGTACAACGTGGTGAAACCAGGTGAAGGAGTCATTGTGGTTACTGAACCTAGTAATTTTCTTGAAAACAATGGACCGACTACACGCGTAGGAAAATGGTGGGACAGTCTTCTTCGAGGGATAGGTATTAGAAAATAGAAACTACTTTACGATACAAAAAATTTTGCTACACTTGATGGATGAATAAACCAGTCACCATCTATAGCACTTCTGTATGTCACTTTTGTCAACTTGCGAAAGAGTATTTTAAAGCACACGGTATTGCATATACAGAACATAATGTTGGGGTGGATGCAGAGAAGAGAAAAGAAATGGTAGAACTCACAGGACAACTCGCAGTTCCTGTTATTAGAATAGGAGATGAAGTGGTTGTTGGTTTTCGAGAAGACGTGATCGAGAATATGCTTGCGGGGACGCTTTAGTATCTCTCAAAGATTATTTCTTTAGCCCTTATAGCTCAATGGATAGAGCAGACCCGTCCTAAGGGTAAGATGTATGTTCGATTCATGCTAAGGGCACTTTTTCTGGTATACTACTGATATTCATGGACCCTCAATTAGACGCGCGGTTACAAACAATTGAAGCAAAAATTGAATCAATTGAGTCAACGGTAAAAAAAATAAGAAAAGTACAACGAACTACAAATAGTGCTCGTTTTGTATACTGGATGTTTATTATTCTCCTTGGGCTAGGCGCATTTTATTTTGTACAACCCTATCTTACCCAGCTAAAAGGAATGTATCAGTTTGTAGGAGGAAGCGATACTCAATATCTAAACGAACTTCTTAAACAACTGCAAATGCCAGATAATTAGTCATTGCGAAAACCTTTATTTTCAGGTATAAATAAACATCCTTTGATTTGCTCAGGTAAGAAAATCTTTCTTGAGCGACATTCGGACAAAATAAAGAAACTATGGTATCTTTATTTTACTCCTCACTTGCTCGGGTAGCTCAGTTGGTAGAGCGCTCCCC
>CAZSQH010000039.1:0-5265 GCA_964608655.1 uncultured Candidatus Saccharibacteria bacterium
AATTCAGACCCTGAGAGCTTATAAAAGGGCACCCCTGCTTCTCCTGCAACTGCACGAGCAAGTAGTGTCTTCCCTGTTCCAGGAGAACCCGTTAAAAGTACTCCTTTCGGAATACGAGCACCGATGTCCAAAAACTTTTTTGGGTTACGAAGAAAATCTACAATCTCCTTTAACTCTTCTTTCGCTTCACGGGCACCAGCAACGTCTTTAAATGTTACGCGGTTGTTTTTATCTGTTGGATCAGTCACACGTGCTTTTGATTGACCAAAAGTAAATGCCTGCATGCCTGCTCCTTTTACTTGGCGAGAGAGCATCCAGAAGAAAAATACAATCAATATAATTGGTAGAAGAATTGGCAAAATAGAAAGGAGGAAAAATCCAACACCAGTATCCGTTACAACCTTCATTTCAATAGTTGCAAGTTTCTCTTTTTCTACCCCATATGTCGCAAGTACCTCAACGAGAGTTCCGTCTGCCTCTTTTTTTGACTCGAGTGTTGCGCCGTCATTTTTTTCAATCGAAAGATCTTGGTTATTTACAGTAATACTTTTTATCTCTCCAGATTGCGCAAGACGTGCAACTTCTGAAAGCGCAACTTCTTCTTTTTTACCACTATTTCCAGAAATAGCAGAGTACAGAATGGAAAGCAAAGCAAAAATGAGGAGCGTCGAAAATATATACGACGAAAGTGGTCGCTTTTGAGGCTGTTTTTTTTGAGGAGGGAGTGGTGTGTTTGGTCTTCGTGGCATGATTGAATCATTATACCTGCCAGTATTGTTTTATCAAAAAAATAATTTTTGCATGGTACGATACTGCTATGGCAGAATATCTGCGAAATAAAAAGGCAACCTTTGACTACGCACTTGAAGAAACATATGAGTGTGGCATCGAACTTCTTGGAACAGAGGTAAAATCAATAAAAAAACAGCAGGGGTCACTCACTGGGGCATATGTGGCCGTCCTGGGAGGTGAGCTGTACCTTCTTGGGGCCCACATTCCTCCGTGGCAAGAAAAAAATATTACTCCTGATTATGACCCCTATCGAAGCCGAAAACTTCTTGTACATAAAAAAGAACTCCTTACACTCACTAAAGCAGGTGAAACAAAAGGGTTGACCCTTATTCCACTATCGTTGTATGGTAAAGCTGGGCGAATTAAGGCACAAATAGCAATCGCTCGAGGAAAAAAGGTCTTTGATAAACGAGAGACTCTGAAGAAAAAAGCGGTAACCCGTGATATCGAACGCGAACTTCATCGTCCTTAATCTCTCAACATACTATGGGACTGTCTAGGTTTCGACATTGATACCTCGACTCTGTACGCATGCCGGATATGAACGCAATACCGTTACCATTCGTTCAATCGATAACTGACAACAGTATCGCAAAAGTAAAGTCTCCATTTTGGAACTTTGCTCCAGCATTCGCCTAACATAGGCCAATCTGGTGTCGTCCACTTCACTACTCGATAGAAGTGTATGCGGCATAATAACCGTCGAGTGTAGGGAGTGTTGATCGCTTTATCAACACACTGAAACAATAAGAGCTACACGTGTGTTTCTTTTGTTTGTTTTTTATTTCACACGTAAACACAAAACAATCTACGCATGGAGAACTACTTGGTCAGTATCTTTGCACGGGAGTTCGATTCTCCCCAGTTCCACACCTTTTAACAAAACACCCGATATGGGTGTTTTGTTTTTTAATGGTTTATTTATAAAGAACGCTTGCATCCCTTCTACAGAGCACCAGTAGTGCAATATGAGTGCACTATCCTGTTTGCTTGTGCGCGAGTTGCTGGATACCACCACCCTGTCGGTCGAGTGAGTCCAAGAGGAGAAAGAATACTAGAAGCATAGTGCTGTTGAAACGCACGAACAGCTGCTTCAGTAATTGGTCCAAAGTACCCTGTCTGAGGTCCTATAAAAAAAGATTCCTTTGTAAGAAATTGTTGCACCTGGAGCACCTCTGCACTTCTCATGCCACGACGAAGGTTGGTAAGGAATGGGGAAACAGTACACGGTATACCCTGTTGTGGTTCTTTTTTCTTTACCATAGAACCACTCCTTCTTCGTGGCTGTGGTTCAGGGGCTGGTGTTTCGTACACAACATCATCCACATAAGAAAACTTTTGAACGCGAGACTGATCCGTATCAGCAACATAGATAAATTCAGATGAAACAACAATCCCATTTGGGGAAGCGAATTCTCCTGGTGCAGTGCCCAGAGTACCAAACTCTGAGACAAACTCCCCCGCTTCATTAAATACAAAAAACTTTCTCAAGTCACTATCGGTGATATAAAAATTGTCATTTGGATCAGTAGTAATTCCTCGTATAGCATTAAAGGAAGTAGGGGTTTCTCCGAAAGAAGAAAACGAAGAGGTAAACGTTCCCGTACTTGAAAAAATGCTTATTTGCAGTAATTGTCCATCACCAACAAAATCCTTCCCGAAGAATCATGGGCAAGTACTGTTGCATCAAAAAATTGACCTTGGTCACTCCCATACCCTCCAAAAGTAAACAGTGGTGTTCCGGTAAGAGAAAAAACTTGCACGAGCTGGTCAGACCCCGAACCTCCGGTGACATACACGTTGTCATTGTAAATAGTAATTGCAGTTGGACCAAGATATCCTCCTGATTCTGTGACCGACCACTTTCTTTCAAATACACCAGAAGCGCTAAATACCTGAATACGGTTATTACCCTGATCGGCTACATATACATCTCCAGAAGCATCAATCGCGATATCTCTCGGACCAGACAATTCTCCATCACCTGAACCAGACGTTCCAAAGGTGCGAATAAATGTCCCGTTTGCGTCAAAAACTTTTATTGCGTGGAGGGAGTTATCAGAAACATATATAGTGCCGTCAGATGCTCGTGCGATTCCTCTCGGTGCAGAGAGACGATCCTGTGCTTCTGCTGGAATATACCCGAGCAATGTTGTTGCATCGGTATCAAGAAAAAGAACTTCGCCATCTCCACTTGATTGATTGCCTAGAATAATTTGATCCGTATCGTTAAATTCAATAGTAAGAACTCCGACGAAAACGTCATTTGTACTATCAGCTGTTGTATAAGAAAGCCCTGTCCCATCGGCATTGATAATTACGATACCAGATTCATCTCTGATATTTTTTCCAAGTGCAATTTTGCCATCTGAGCGAATCGCGAGTCCCATTGCGTAAAAACTACCGTATCCTGCTCCACTAAAATCAATTGTGGCCATCGGAGTGCCGTCAAGGTCATACTTTCGGACAAGAAAAGAGAGCTCTCCTCCTGCGACATAAAATACTCCTGAAGCTTCTTCGACCTGCCACTCTCCATTTAATACTTGCTCTGTCACATACCCGCCAGAGGCATTAAAAAAGAAAATTTTATTGAGCACATCATCAGCAACCGCAAACTTACCCGAACTCGCTACCGCAACCCCTCGAGGATTTGAAAGTGTTCCCGAACCGTATGTTGTCGAGAGAGAACCGGCTGGGGTATACACTTTTACAATCCCCGCAGATGAAGTCACATAGATATTTTTACTTGTCGGATGAACATCAATACTACTAATCGTCTCTATTCCATCAGATACTGAAAACTGTCCAAGAAGTTCTCCTGTTGCGGGTGTGTATCGTTCTACTGTACCGTCAGAAAGTAGCGCGTAGTACACATCAGAAGCGCTGTCATAGGCAGAGTCAAGTGGATTTAAAAATTCAACGGGCTCATTCCCCCATTCATCTATAAAGGTCGGGGTAATAACAGCAAAAACAGACGTGGATACCGCCAAAAAAATAAAAAAAGAGAAAATAAAAAAAGGAAAACGAAATAACATTGAAGGAGTATAACAAAAAACCATTGAAAAATCGCCGCATGTTGCGGCGATAAAATTGTTAGGCAGACTGTTTATAATCTGATCGGTGAATCCTCATTTCAGGAAATCGTTTCTTTAATTGAAAATTCAACTCGTTTTTATATTCCACTGGAAGATTTTTCCAATGATATTTTTCAACAATCCTCCCTCTCCAATCAGTTTCAAGATCAGGGACATACCCTTGGATTTGATTTGTTGCTTTTTCAATACGAATTGGCTTTTTCTTAGCTACCGGATGATTAGCGTAGAGATTTGTCCCCGGAAATAACGGCCACTCAACAATGAGCGGTACTTTGTAATACTGGTATGGAGAAATAATCCCTAAAAAAATCCCGATGGAACGAAACAGTTTTCTCATAAAAAAGAATTTGATTTTAGTTTAATTACCATAATACATATATTTTTAAAAAAGTCAAAAATCCCCCATACTATACATGGGGGATGTTGACTAACGAACTCGTTTTGTTTTTTGTTTTATAGTGCTTGCAGAAAGGTTCATACCAATAGTCACTTCTTTCTTGCTAAAAGCGCACCATGGACGTATCACTGGCAATTGCAATCGAAGCAATGGTCCCATACGAACTCCTTCTTGCTGGGAAAAGAACCCTACCCCTATCCATTTTACCGGAGAGAAAATAGCAGATACTGAATACCATCCATTATATTCTTTCGAATAGTACACATTACCAAGCAATTCAAATTTTCCTTTTGCGCGGTCAACTTGTGGTTTGTTTCTTATGAAAACATATCCATTAATTCCAACCACCAGCATCTTGTCTTCCCTTCTTCTCCCTAGGTCAAATTCGGGTCCAACACCTCCATCGAAATACCAACGATCCAAAAGAAGGGTTGAACGAACGATTCCACCGCCAATACTAAAATATGATGTATCCTGAGTAATTTCAAAATACATTCCTTTCCCTTTGGAATTAACTATAACTGCTCGAGACCATTGTAAGTAATATGGTTCTTTTTGTGATTCGGGAGAAAAACGATAGGATGAGAACTGTCCTTCCACTTCAAAAGAAATGAATTCAAACTGTTTCTCTTTGTTCTTTTCTTTTGATGAACGTTGAGCAACCACTATAAGTGTGTGCCCCAGTGCGAGAAAAAAGAGTATATAGTTTTTCATGCAACATCATTTCCACTGATGAAACCATGTACTGATGTGAAAGTCAATTTTTATAAATCCTCTGGGATATGAATCGCTGTCCTTTTGATGGTGTAGGTAACTGCTGGAATTCCCAACACTTCACCTAATCGATGTGCAATGCTTCGAATATATGTCCCCGAAGAAACCTCTGTAGTAATAGTAGCTAGAGATACTTGTACGTTCTGGTGTTTTGATTGAAGCAATCGCCACTGCTCAACAATTCCTTCTTGCCTAAAATCCCCCTCA
>CAZSQH010000040.1:0-5057 GCA_964608655.1 uncultured Candidatus Saccharibacteria bacterium
GGAACGAGTAAGTATTTGTTAAATGACACTGAGATTCGTCTCAAACAAATGGTGGAGTTGCTCAATTCAGTGAACATAGGAACTTCGAGTCACCATATCATCTCACAGGGAGAAGCAGATGGTATTTTGCGTGCAAATGCGCGAGAACGGCGAGAGATGCTCGAAGATGCTCTTGGATTGAAGATATATCATTTCAGAATAAAGGAGAGCGAAAGCAAGCTCACAAAAACAATGGAGACACTCAAAGAAGTACAATCACTTCGTCGAGAACTAGCACCACATCTTACGTTTCTTAAAAAGCAGGTTGAGAAAGTAGAAAAAGCGAGATCGCTTCGCAACGAACTCGAGGGTGCACTTTTGCAGTATCTTGCAACAGAACGTGATCAGTTAGGAAGTGAAGACACGCGTATTCGTGATGCAGTGGCGCTGATTGAACGCAACAAAGCAGAGCTTCTTGCTCGACTTACGCAACTTCCTGAAGGAACTGCAATGAGCGATGCCTCAGCAAAAGAATTGCTTTCTGTAAGGAATGCACTCCTTGAAATTCAATCAAAGCGACGTTCTCTTGAGCAAAAAATGGGCCGACTCGAGGGAATGATTGAAGCGAAACGATCCATGGTTGCAACGATTGTTCCGAAAGAGGGCGTTGCGATAAGTTTTGCTCCAAGTGAATATAACCAAATTCTTTCTGACATAGAACTACTCATCACCACGATTCGTAGCGCAACAACAATTGATGCAACAAAAGAAGCAGTACAGAAACTTGAACAAATTCTCTCTGCACTTCGAACTCGTGAATCAAAAAAAGAAAACGTCAGCACGCACGCGATAGATACCGATGCACTTCGAGAGATGGTGCTTGAATTAGAATCTCTCGAGAGAGAATTGAAATTGTTGATCCACGAAGAAGCGTCACAACAGGATGCACTTGCTCATCTTGAACGGACTCGAGACATACAACTACACAATAGCCAACAAGCAACTCATGAAAGGTATGAAGTGCTTGGTGCTATCAAGGATTGTGATGCGGAGTTACAGATACTTGCTTCGGCAAAACAGTTATTTAGCGAACGAAAGGAGCGTTTTGATCAAGAGCTAAAAGAGTCAGGATTTATTTTTGGTCCATCATTTCTTCATGCACTCAAAGAGACTAAGGGGATCATCGAGCTTAATTTGCATGACAGCAGACGTGCTATTGATAGACTCAAGATTCGATATGAAGAACATTCAGGAATCGGGAACGATGTGGTGACAGAGTACGAGACGACACGAGAACGAGATGAGTTTTTATCTCGAGAGGTTACTGACATTGAATCAAGTATTCGTAATTTACAGTCTTTGATTGTTGATTTGAAAAAGGTGCTTGATGATAAATTTACTGAAGGAGTAAAAGTAATCAATGATCGGTTTGGAGAATTTTTCAAAACCATGTTTGGTGGGGGAAATGCATTTCTTTCTATAACACTTGAGAAAAGAAAGAAACGAAAAAGTGATACTGATCTTGTTGATGAAGAGACTATGGGTGAAGCTGAAGAAGGGGAAGAGATTGGTGAGGAGGGGCTAGAGCGTGGAATCGATGTTCATGTATCGCTCCCTGAAAAGAAAGTAAAAGAACTCACGATGCTCTCAGGTGGTGAACGTTCGCTCGTCTCTATTGCACTTCTCTTTGCAATTTCACAAGTAAACCCTCCACCATTTTTGGTGCTTGATGAAACTGACGCAGCGCTCGATGAAGCAAACTCCCGTCGTTATGGAGATATGGTAGAGCGATTGAGCGAATATTCTCAACTCATTGTCGTAACTCACAATCGTGAGACGATGAGTCGGGCAAATGTACTCTACGGAGTGACGCTCGGTGCTGATGGTGCTTCTAAACTTCTCTCAATTAAATTTGATGATGCAGTAAAAGTGGCAAAATAAAGGCGAAATAAAATAACCCAAACATAAAACATATTTGGGTTAATCAAGTGCAATAGTGTGCTTTGGAGGAAATACTTTAGTTTCTACTTCATTATTTTTATTTCTCCAAACTACAAGTCGATTTTGTGTCCCGGATCCTTTTAGTTGGTCACGTCGCCAACTGGCAAGTTCAGGGTGTTCACTAGTTGATCGAGGATCCATTGAAATAATGCACCCACTCAATTTTTTGATAATTGCTTTTTTAAAATCAAAAATAATTTCATCGTCTTTTTCGGAAATGCATCCCCTAAGTCCTGCTTTCATGAGTTGATCATAGCAATCATCTTTTTTGATTTGGAATTGGTGTAAAAATGGTCCTATGAATACATGGGTTTGATTTGAGAAATATGAACGCATGGTTTCAATAATCCCACCGACCAGACCTTTCCATCCTGAATGACAAATCCCATGCTTTGTATCGTCCCAAAAAGCAATAATGCAACAGTCTGCACCATAGCAAAGAAGTGCAATATCATTTCGATCAGTAACCATTCCATCTGTATTTTCAAATAATTGCCCTGTCTTTTTAACGGTAGTATCTACAAAAGCAACATTTGCTGAGTGTCGTTGTTTACAGTACACGATTTTTCTCATAAGAGATTTTTCAAGACTATAGCATACTATTTAAAGGTCGGTACTGGCGGTGCATATAAAAAGGATAAAATAAAACCCTCTGTTTTTTTAAACAAGAGGGTTTAATAAAGAACCTCACACCGTTTCCATTGATTCTGAAAGATACTGTACTTCGACGTCTGCTCCCAATTTTTTGAGCATGTCAAAGAAATTGGGGTTTCTTCTTAGAATGTACTGCGCATTTTTTATTTCATATGTTCCTGTTCCTGCAAGGGCACAGGAGAGCACTGCGCGGGCCCCCTCAATCACATCAGGAGCTGTTACTGTTGCAGAAAAGTTGTATGGATTTCCTTGCATCGTTCCTTGTACTGTCACCCGCTGGTCATCAAGTGAAGTAATTTTTGCACCCATTTCTTTAAGGACAGGCGCATACTTTAATCCATCAGTGTACATCCAATTGTTCAGTCGGGTACTCGTAAGGGGGTCTTGGTTCATCGTACTCCACGCAACCATACTCGGGAGACAATCCACGGGAAACATTGGCCATGGACCAGGATTTACTTTGTATGTTCCTACGTCTGCTTTTGGAAATGTTGCAGTTGGGGAAAATGATGATTTGCTTCCCCATATAAATACTCCCTGTTCTTTTTTTTCAAGATGTACCCCGCTTTCTTCCAGGTACTCATTCATGTGAGCGATTCCTTGAGAAAAAGGAACAGGTACCCGAAGGAGAATATCACCTTTTGTCATTGCTGCGGTGATTGCAAATCCAAAGTAGTCCACATGGTCTGGTTCGGCATTAAACACGCCACCTGAAAGTATTTCTTTTCCTGCAATTGCTACTGTAGAACCTTTTCCTTTTATTGATACTCCCATTTGTTTAAGAAGCGCAATAAGTTGGGCAATGTGGGGCTCTTGAGCGATTCCTGAAATTTCGGTTTCAAACCGAGAAGTTCGAGAGAGCAACATGAGCACATTTTCTGTTGGAGTGACAAAGGGGCTCTTGTAGAGAATAAAGCGGCTGTTATAAAGAGGACCGTGTGGTTCTATGGTAATACGGTCGTCTTTGATACTTTCATGTAATTGAAAGTGTATGTAACTATCATCAACAGAAAAGCCTACTCCAAGTTTCTCTAAATATGCAGCATGATCTTCATACCCTCGGTAGCCGAGACGGCACCCTGAGGACAGGGGAATGGATGCTTTTCCAAACCGTGCAAGCAATGGTCCAGCAAATAAGTACCCTGCCTGGATGTCGTGTACTTGATCACTCGGGACTATATGCGTTTTGATATTTTTGCAACAAATAAAGATGCTTGCAGATTCATCTCGCACATCAGCTCCCATTTTTTCAAGCGCCTTGAGCATCTTTGTTACATCGGGGCTGAAGGGGAGATTATGGTATTCGATAGTTTCATCAGTGAGTACTGACGCAGCAATTGCTGGCAAAATCGCATTCTTATTCGGGACAATAGCCACTTCTCCTGAAAGGGGTCTACCTCCTCGAATCTTTACGGTAATCGTTTGATTTTTTTTCATTTTTCAATGTTTTCTTTGATTATACACACCAACAACAAATAGGGTAGGTTCTTTGCTGGTTGATTATTTAGAGGCGGTGTATAGAATAAGAGAAAATAAAATACATGCTCATATTAGCAACAATTGTATACATCATTGATCCGGACACTCAAAAAGTGCTCATGGCAAAAAAACGGAGAAAGATAGGTGTTGGAAAATGGTTTGGATATGGTGGGAAATTTGAACCACAAGATAACGGAGATGCTCGTCTATGTACTGTTCGAGAAGTCGAAAAAGAGACAAACGGTGTCATTATCCTTGATCCGGCACTTCTTGAGCCGGTGGCGCTTATTGATTTTTACAATAGTGAAGAGAAGCGACCATACGAGAGTGACCCAATCAGGGTCCTCTGTTATAGAACATTTCAAAAAGTGCTAACTCCAGAAACGAGTGATGAAATGGAAGATCCTACATGGTTTCCACTAGCATCACTTCCATGGGAGTGCATGAAGAAAGGTGATGAATATTTTGTTCCTCAAATCTTAACAGGGACCCCTGTAAAAGGGTATGTCTGGTTCACTAAAGATGAACAGAAAATCATGGGAGCAATGGTTCGTCCTTGCTCTTTGGAAGAACTGTATATCGCTGCATGAAAAAGCACTTAAAAAGCCCTTTATATAAGGGTTTTTCTTTTGCTTGACTTCGATTTTTATCTGTATATAATAGGGACCACTCACTCAAATTGCCTGTAAGGGCAGTCCGGGTAAAAACCGGAGAGAGTTTGGTTGTTTGAAAAATACATAGTAAATGCAACACTTCTAGTGAGGTTTTCAAACACTTCACTAGGAAAAACAATCCAAAAACCAATTTATTCTAAAATAATAATTTAATTTTTAACCCGCCTAGATTTTGTAAAAAATTTTGGCGGACTAGCGGCAAGGGAATAATTTCATTTTTCTCTTGCCTCATTCTAGTGTTTTCGTTTTAACGAAAATGCTTTTAAGAAG
>CAZSQH010000041.1:0-5004 GCA_964608655.1 uncultured Candidatus Saccharibacteria bacterium
CACGGGCGTAAGTTTTTTCAATGCTTGCAATGTACCATCAGTGGAGCCATCATCGATAAAAATAATCTCGAATGGGAGTTTGATAACTTGTAACACTGACAACAGTTCAGTATGAAACGGAACAACGTTTGCTTTTTCATTAAAAACAGGGACTATGATTGAAATCATGGAATGTATATTAAAAAATCTTAAAGAAAATCAACAAAATGTACCGAAATATAAACGTAGCGGCGACTACAATAACACCCGAAATAACCGTACCTATGTGAAATACATCAATAAATAGCCACAAAAGAAAAACGTTGATGATTGAAATAAGAACACCCACCCACGCATAATTGAAAAATCTTTTATCGAGAAAAAGTTTACCAAGAAAGGTAGACTGTTCCCTCGCATATACGTTCTTTGTCAGCATATTAATTTTTTTGTTTTTCACACACCATATCAGTATAAACAAGATATCAGTGTATGCAATTCTATAGACAACATATCGATTCTGTTACTTGTTACGTAGAACCCATACTATCATCCCTAATTACAACAATCGTACATCACATAGGGTTTCAATGACACTCCCTCAATATGTTTGCCTACTACTCAATATCTCAGTAACTGCAGCCTTCACCATATCGACACTCACTTTTTCCATCTGCGTACGCGCACGTGATGTGTCGAGCGATCGTTCATCGACAACATATGCTTGGTAAAAAACTTTTGTGTTCGTGTCAGCAGTAACAATAGCGTGATGTAGCCCTCTTTGCATATGCTCAAACACATCAGTAACACCCGCAATGGTTATTGTCGAAATACCGAATGCTTCTCCAACATGTATCGCTCCACTATCGTTTCCAATTACACATACCGCATTTTTAAGAACGGACTTGAGCATATCCATCTGGAGTGGACCTGAGTCCCAATATAGCACATCAGACCCTATAGTATGAATCACCGACTCAATGGCATCCCTATCTTGTGTGCTTCCCAATAAAACAATTGGTATTTTATATTTTTTGTAAATATAGTTACCAACCTCAGCAAATCGTTCTGGTGGCCACTGCTTCAGTATAGACCCTGCCCCAGGAGCAATGACTACAGGATTTTTGATTCTCAATTGACTAAAAACTCTATGAACGACCTCATCTGATTCGGGCGAGCACGCTAAGTTTTTTACCGTTTCTGTCTCATGTATATTGAAAGGATGAAGAAGACCAATATGTTGCTGTGGAACATACACACCGGGAGTATATACCACCGTATGGGCTAATTTTGACATAAGGTTATATGGCCGTGCAGCGCGATATGGGGTCGCCGAATCAAAAATGTGGCAACTGATTGATGTAATTCCCGCCAAAAAAAGCGCACTGAAATTGACTGCATCCATTGAAATAACCACTCCTGCATCACATTTTTGTTTGTTCAGCATCCATGCAAGACAAAGTGTCGATTTTGGTATAACGATATATGTATCAATATAAGGATTGTACATGAGCAGTTCCCTATTTTTTTCTGAACCGACAATGGTTATGTGTGTATTTTTTTTATTCTTTTTGATTGCGTGCAGTAGCGGAGTGATGCATACCATATCCCCAATATTGTTGGTTGGGTAAATAATGACAAATCTTGATGCATTTTTTCCATCTTGTTTTGCATTACTTCGTATCGGTAAAACCAGATATACAAGGCAAAGAAAAAATATACTTTTTATTCTTTTAAAATACTGAAACATACTCACTTACCCCTTAGAATTCCTTATATTGTCAAAAAGCGCACACCATTCACGTGCTGACCTCTCCCAACTAAACATCGCGCACTGCATTTTTGCTTGCTCCAAAAATGCGCTTCTATCGTATACTTTGTGTGCAATCCGTGTCATTGCAGCAGATATCTCACTGACACTTTCTGGATCAACAAGAATACCGGCAGCGCCGAGTACTTCCCGCGTACTTGTAGTACTCGATGTAATCACCATACATTCCCTACTCAGCGCTTCGAGTATCGGGAGTCCAAAACCTTCAAGCAAACTTGGAAACACGAGCGCTGTTGCCTGCACATATAAGCGTTCCAAATCCTCATCAGAAACCCCCTCTTTGATACAGATTGATTCAAGATACAGGCTATTATTGATGTGTGTATGTACTTTCTCTGCGTACTCACCCTTAGATTTTCTTCCTACAAGATAAAGTTGGTGCTCCAGTCCTGTCAATTTCTTAAATTGCTCAAATGCAACTACTATAGCAAGCACATTCTTTCGCTCCTTCCAGGGCCCAACATACATAAAAAAAGGTGCCCGAGCAGGACTGGATACCTCAATTCTATTTTTTGATACCCTCTTAAAACCTGGATATATAACATGTATTCGTTGCGGTGAAATTGAAAAAAGGTCAATCAAATCACGCTTCGATACTTCTGAAATTGCAACAATGTGTCGCACATGCGACAACATCGTTTTTCGATACCCGATAAGCATTTTTTGCTGAATGCGCGCATACACATTTGCAGCGCGAAAATAATAATACGCTGCATCAAAAAAAACTATGATGCTTTTCCCCCACAGGAACACAGGTGCAGATTCAGTAAAAAATATAAAAAAATTACATTTTCGATACCAAAAAAGAAGCGTGATTTCCCAGAAAAACGTATCGGGTATATGCACAACATGCACTTGCGAAGGAAGTGACGATGTATCAGGATTCCCTTTTACAAAGACCGTAAACGTGAGGTTTTTCTCCGGCACTTCTAAGAGAGAACGAGTGGTCTCGTATATGTGTTGTTCGAGTCCTTTGGATGAATCCCCAAACGGGTGCATTACGATACCGATATGCATACTATTTCTTGATTACTTCAAGTTCCCACACAATAATCTTCATAGGAAAAAGGAGTGAGAGGTACGAATCGTAAAACTTTGAGTACTTATGAATTAAGTACTTACATACCCTTACGAGAGGATTGCGAGAATCTTGTGGCCACCCAAACCAAAATCCTTTTTTACTAAATTTCTTTTCTGTATATGCATACCCTGCAAGGGTCTTCGCATCAATGAAATAATCAAGTGATCGAGAAGTGAAAAAGTGACGGTGTGTTGGGTCGGTGAATGCATCAGTACTTCTAAAATACGGCACAGTAATTACAAGGCGGCCTCCTGGTTTTAGAATTCTCCACATCTCCTCCATTACACCAACCAAGTCGTCAAGGTGCTCAAACACATTGTGTGCAAAAATAAGATCAAATTCATTTTTGGAAAACGGCCACGGCACCACATTGAGATTATGTACGATATCTACCTCAGGTAAATTAAGCACATCAATTCCCACTGCACCTGCCAAAACTTTTTTCCCGGGGCCAATATGTAGTACTTTTTCTCCATCGCAAAATATATTTTCTTTCGTGATACCTGTGCGCGTATATATTTTTTCTACCCAAAGAGATGCTCCTTCTTTCATAATACGTGTAACTATACCAAACTAATCTCTATTTGTTCTATATACTTTTTAACTAACCAAATCCTCAATATGTTGTGCTATTGCGCGCGCTCGCTTTTCCCAAGTAAATTCCTTAACCAACTCTTTTGCGGTTCTCGCCTTTTCTTGTGACGCCGACTGACAGGAAAGTGCGTTTACCACTCGATCCCTCAATGAATGAGGGTCGTCTGCAACAAATAAATATGCAGATGTTTCATCGAGCACTTCCCGCAACGACGGTACGTCAGAGGCAACAATAGGTACCCCACTTGCCATATACTCAAACAATTTCATTGGTGAAGTATATAGATTACTATAGATGTACCGAGCAGAATCCGGAAGCACAAGCACATCTGCAGACACCACGAATTCTGGTACTAAAATGTACGGGACGCTTCCCAAAATAGAGATATTTTGTATATGTCCATATTTTTCTTTAAAAAGTTTTACCTGCGCTTCCACGCCACCTAGAAAAACCACCTGGATATCTTCTCCTAGTTTTGTTGCCGACTCAGCAAGAGTATACACACCCTTCTCGTCTGAAAGCGTTCCTGAGTACAAAACCACTTTCTTATATGAATCAATTCCATACCTCCTCCACAATGAGGTGTTTCTTTTTGCATTAGCAAATTTTTCTAAATCTACAGAATCACGAACCATCAAAATTTTTTTAGGAGGTAGGTGATATTCTTCAATAAATTTTGCGCGGAGTCTTTCGGTAATTACAATAATTCCTTTTATATGTTTCAGTACATAGCGATATATCCACGCGTGATTACGAATTTGATGTGTCTCAAAAAAAACAGGTACGAAATGAAAGATAGGTATGAGTGCGATGGACGTCTCTCCGCGCACATATACAACAATCTTTGTGTGTGTCCAAAACGACTTTATAATTTCCCAAAAAAGATATCTATTTACAGATAGAAAAAAAGTTGCATTCCGCACGAAATATCGAAATGGGCTATGTGGAATATCAAGACACCAAATCCTTCTATGGGCAAAGGTTGTTTCGGTTCCATACTGATACGCAATCTCTGAATCAGTTTTTACACTCTTCCGTGTAACAAGAGTGAGTGGAATTTCACGACCCAATGCTTCACACGTATGTATAATCTGCACACTGTTCGCCCGAGGATTGGGAATCTCTGCATTCACGATGTAGTGTACGTGAATTTTTTTACTCATGTTTTTGTGTACCATACACTCCATTAACAATCTCCCCGTCCTTCCCTGTTGCTTTGAGGAGTTCTAGGTTTTTCTTTTCCATGAGTTTGAGGAGTTCGACGCCGCTTGTGTCACTCGTGCAGAGTTCGCGATACAGAAGACTGAATGCAGCCATGTCTTTAATGAAGCAATGCCCTCCCGCCCCGCGACCGCTCTTGTGAATGGGCGCATTGTAATACGGCGACATCATGGGATCGACATTCATAATTTGCTCCACATGTACCCAGTCAACCCCCATCTTTCCCCCAAGGTCATAACAGAGGTTTGAGAAAATCACCCGCATGAAGCCATGGATGTTGTGGATGTATTTAAAGAGTTC
>CAZSQH010000042.1:0-4732 GCA_964608655.1 uncultured Candidatus Saccharibacteria bacterium
TAACAAAGATTTTTGGTGCCATACGAATGGGAGTATAGCACTTTGGATTTTTTTGGTTTTTTACTACTTGGATTGAATAGATGAAGATAATATAACTTTTCTGTGGGATGTGGAGTATTTAGAAGGGGGTTAGAGAAAAGTTATTACTTATTTCAAACTAGGCAGGAGCTCAATTGCTCGAGATATGATTCGGTCGCCTATAGTCCCCCAATCAAAGTATTGTTTGTATTCAGATGGGTCAATAGCTTTTATTTCGGTAACACCGCCTGCCGGATCAGAAATAAATGGACCGATTGGTTCAACAATAGCCACGTACCGGAGTTGGTAGAAAAAACTGTTATCTCTAGTATCGGTAACTTTTTGATATCCCACCGATTTCTTTATAAGCACTCGCATATTTGCCTCCTCCTCTATTTCTCGAGTAAAAGTCTCATCCAAACTCTCACCTTCTTCAATTGTTCCCCCGATAAGTCCCCACGCCTTTTTATTTCCACCAAAACCAATTACCATTTTATTTTCGTAGAAACAAACCCCATATACCTGAGTACATTTATCTTGCGGAAGAATTGAGAAATCATTACAGTCCTCGTATTCAAAAATATATTTTACTCCTGCGTGTCCAATGTATTCATTAGTGGTTTTCATTATCAGAGTATAACAGGGTTAGATTAAGTACCATCCCTGCCCCTAAGGGCGACGTAAATATAATTTGGGTACCCATCGGGGTTCGGTCACGAGTTACTAAATATAATTTTTCGCTACGCTCAAATTCTATTAAGTACTCTCAACCCCGTCTCTCTTGCCTATCGGCATTGCTGCGACTTTCGAACCCGACCGCACGACAAGCAGTTGTCGTGCTTGTCCTTCCCAAATACAAAACAACCCCACAAGGGGGTGCTTTGTATTTGGGTGCCCATCGGGGTTCGAACCCGAGATAACAGATCCACAGACTGTTGTGTTACCACTACACTATGGGCACCATATGGTAGTGCACGTTTGAAGGTGCTTCCCGTTATACCAAAAAAAAGCTTTTAAATCTAGCGTTTGGTTTGGTCAGGAATTAAATGGTATTTTTTAACCATAATTCTTTCAAACAGCTGCGAAAGGATCACAACAAAAAAAAGCATTACTCCATACCCTACCACCGCTTCTTGAAATGAATATTTTCCTATATGACGGAGTGAGCCCAAGAAAAATGCAATGTACCACGACACAATAGAAATAGCTCCGAGTGCAAATGCTAATCGTCGAAATTGTCGTGCTGGTTTTGTTCCTTCAAAAGAAAGTCGCCGCATTCTTGGGGAAACAAAAAGATTGAGCGCTGTCCCATTAACAATAATAATCCCAACAACAATTGTCTTTAGTAAAAATTTTGGTGATTCTGAAAGCCGAGCTTGCTCTGGAAGAAAAAGCATTGTTCCACTAATTACTAGCAAAGCAAGACCTATCCAAATAATAGTACTGAGTGTTTCTAACGTGCTTTTTTCTGATTCAGAAATACGATGACTTTTTAAAAACTTGAAAAAGAAAATATCACTGATGGTCGCAGCGCCAACACCAAGAACAAATCCAATACTATGAACAATAATCCACCATGTTCGATGGTCTCCTATGCTAGCAACAAGAGAACTGTCTATAAGCGTTATAACTGCAAGCACCCCAAGAGAAGTACTTGCTAATGCAGAGAATAAACACAAACTGCACCACGATCGTATCACCACCGCCTGTAACACGACAAAATAAACAGAAAGGAGTACTCCAAAAAAAGTCATCAATAACATACAGTATCGCAACCAAACAAATGAAAACGCTTCTGGAACAGAAAGTAGTACCGTATAAGAACCTGCAATCACTAGATAATATAAAATACCGAGAAGTTCGTTGGGGACACCAAATGTCTTTGAGTAAGTGCTATGTACCACTTTGTCACAATTCGCTCGCAGTGGGCACACCAATGTTGTTTTTTTCTTTTTTTCTTTATAAATACGAACGGCAGACCATAACCCAAAAAATGCACATGCAATAGAAACAAAAAACGATATTGTGTGAGAGTCAAAAATCATCGCTCGATTATATCATGCAAACTATTTCATCTCGCTTGCGTATACTGACGTAAGTGCGTAAATAAAAGACACTGCTAGTGGGCCAATCAAAATTCCCGCCGGACCAATCAGAACGATACCACCGAGCACTGAAAAAAGAATAAACATAGGGTGAATATCTATTTTTCTCCCAACGATAATTGGGTTCAAAAGATTATCAATCATCCCTACTAAAAACATTGCCCACACAGCAAGTCCAACAGCGTCTCCGGTTTTTCCCACAGAAAAAAGAAAGATAACAGCAGGAACCGACACGAGAGATGTCCCAATCGTAGGGATGAGTGATGCAATTCCAGCAAGAAGCCCCCAAAGTGCAGGGTTGGGAACACCAAACACCCACAACCCTACTCCAAGTAATACCCCTTGAATGATACCAACAAGTAGATAACCCTTTACTACACCATTGATTGCGTGTGCAAGACGCTCAACAATTCTATGCGTGCTTTCATCTGAAAGCGGGCTCGCTTGCATGATAGATTTTCTCCAACGAGGACCATCCTTTAAAAAATAAAACAGCGCCAACACTATAAGAAGTATGGAAAAAATAGTAGAAATCACAACACTTAAAATATCTCCGAGTCGTGCTGAGATAGTATCTGCAAGTGCCAACGCTTTATCTTCTAAACGAAAATCACCCCATGGAAAATATCGCTCAATGAGAGTATTTGCTCGCTCAAATACAGCGGTACTTGATGTTTGTTCAGAAAGTGTTTGGTAAAGAGATTGTGCTTGATGAAACACGGATGACCCAATAACAAACAAAGGTACGCATACTAAAAGAAGAAAAAGAATAATAGTGATAAGTGATGCAAACCATTTATTTCCTCTTGTAATATGCTGTAGGCACCATTCGTGAAGTGGGTGAAGTACTACCGCAAGAGCCGCTGAAAGCAACAACACTACTGCAAATGGCCAAAAAAGAAATACACCAAACCCGATCGCAATAACAAACAATCCTATGTAGGTAATATGCTTTATAAGACGAGGATCAATAGTAGACATACTTCTAGTGTATCGAAGAAATATAAAAATAGCATGTTTTAATTTAAAAACATCAGTACCGTCTGATTTTTTTTTAATATTGTGCGCGAGAGAGGACTTGAACCTCCACGAGATTGCTCCCGCTACCACCTCAAGGTAGTGCGTCTACCAGTTTCGCCACCCGCGCATATGTATGTATTTGGTACCCGCTACTATAGCATACCTGGTCCGCTTTTCAACAAAATACCACCGTAGTGGCGGTGGTATTTACTCGGCAATAGTGGTGGTTTCTTCTGGAGTGATTTCTTCTGAAACCTCATCTGCAGCAATTTTTCCAGAAGTAATTGCTTTCATTTTTCTTCGAATTTCTTTTGCTGCTTTATCTCGAATATAGTAGAGCTTACTTCGTCGAGCATTTGCCTTTTTGGTCACTTCAATTTTATCAATCATGGGAGAAAAAAGTGGAAAAATACGCTCAACACCAACACTGTTTGATACTTTTCGAACAGTAAATGTTGCTGTTGGACTAGTGCCATGTTTACGAGCGAGAACGAGGCCTTCAAACGCCTGAAGTCGATATTTTCCCTTATCTTCTATTTTTGACCACACACGAACAGTGTCGCCTGACGCAAAATCAAGCTTTTTTCGGGTCTCAATATCTATTGGAGTAAATGCTGTTGCCATACAATATAAGGCCTAGAATTTATCACGATTTTATATATTTCGCAATAGCGGCTTCGAAATCTTTTGGGTAAGGGGCAGAAACCTCTATTTTGACACCATTTGCATCAAAAAAACGTATTGTTCGTGCATGCAGAGCAACCCTGCGAAACCCAAGCGCTTGTAATTTAGACGACGCATAGAGAGGATCAGAAACAATTGGGCGCTGGAGGTACTTCATATGAACTCGTAGCTGGTGGGTGCGACCTGTTTTAGGAAAAAGTGCTAAAAAAGAAAAAGGGTTCTTGTTTTCATCAAAAAACTGGGTCAACACTTTCCATTTAGTAAAAGCTTCTCGTGACTCACCTCGAATCCCCCTTCCTGACAGCCATTTTCGAAAATCCCCCCTACTTCTCCCTATGGGTTGGTTTACCTCTCCTTCTTCTTCTTTGAAATGTCCCCACACAAACGCATGATATTCTTTTTCTATTTGGTGTGATTGAAATTGTTGCTTGAGATATTGAAACGCATTTTGTGTTTTTGCAATAATAAGCACCCCCGACGTTTCTTCATCAAGTCTATGTACAATTCCAGGACGATCAATATTCATTCCTTGCACGACTGCTGGTTCACCCACTCCAGCAATCATTGGATATGTATCTAAAATCCAATCGGTAATGGTCTGTGTGTTTTTTTTACCATCAGGATGCACTAATATTCCTGGCGGTTTATTAATAACAAGAATGTCGTTAGTTTCAAATAGAGTAACAATATCCATGTTCCTACAGTAACAATAAAATTAATGGTTGTATACATCTGAGACAATCAAGAACAAGGTTGCTTTTCTTTGTCTTTCTTATGCACCGTAGTTATTGTTAATCAAAAAAAAGCAAAACAAAAACTGCCAGAAATCATTCAGGCAGTTTTTGTTTTTGTGCGCCCTGAGGGATTCGAACCCCCGACCTTCGCTGTGTAAAAGCGCTGCTCTA
>CAZSQH010000043.1:0-4673 GCA_964608655.1 uncultured Candidatus Saccharibacteria bacterium
AAGAGTCTTACATTTCTCACTATCTATCCAACAATGCATAAACATTCTTCTAGCTCAAGCAATATCAGCCCAAATATCTGAGGTTCTTTCCAGTTTCATCGCCTGTAATCACATTCATTGCACAAGTTGTATCATAGTTTTGCCTGTTTGCATACTTGTACTACCAGCATCATGCGGGAAAAAATGCATCCCATAGTGATATGGTTTATCTTGGAGTATTTTGATATATTCACTAATATCTTCACCACTATTGAAGTAGAAATCTATTATTCTTAGTTCTTTTCCTCGCACTTGGAAGAAAATTATCACTGTATAATCATGCATACCTAAGTCCCATGCAGTATATACGGGCAATACAGCATCATAAGGCACTCTACATATTCTTCCGTCTGCTCTCGCTTTATTCAATTGGTCTATATATATACCTCATTTCACATCATAAGCTGTCCAATCACCTTCTAACCACGCACGTCTTAACTGGTCGTCCTCAATACCTTGCAGATATTTGATATATGAGGGGTCAGCCTCCATAAGTTTAGGATTATCAGTCAATTTTGCAGGAACAAAGACTCTTGTTCTTCCTTGTTTATCTTCAAATGTTTCTCCTGGGGTAGCAACATCAACAAATCTCCTCTTCACCCATAATCTACCTATACCATCAGGGTTAGTAGTACACAAAACTTGTGGCGTGAGCCCTGTTACTGTACTTCTGTTAGAACCTAGAAGCTTTATATACTGCTCCTCACTAGGAATAAGCGTTAACTCCTCTATCACCATCTTCTGATACTCATGTCCCTTATATTTATCATAACTTTGCCCTTTGAGGTATCATGTTCTAATAATAGCACCACTAGGGAAAGTAATCTGCACAGGTTTACCTACAGATTTAGCTCAAAAATGAGTATATATACTCATAGCTCTATCCACCCAATCCACCAAATCATCATACTCCTCTCTCAATACTAATCCCCTGAAATTAGGATTATCTATAAAATATAAAAACCATGCTATAGCTGCAGCCGACTTCCCTCATCATCTAGCACCTCAATATAATATCTCATTCTCAGTTCTTAAAAGAACATCAGTCTGCGGTCATGGATTAGGTTTCCATAAAATATTAGACTCATCATGCTCTACAGGAAATGACTCATCAGCAACAACTTTATGTATCTCATTCATCTTACTCGAAATCTCATCCTGTGTCATCTGTAGGTGGGAGTGATAAATCAATTTGCTCACTATTTCATTCAACTACTGCACCTACACTCTTTCAAGGAAGAGCTACTATCATAGCATTCCCTATCTGCACACCAACCTTATCACTAGCATACACATCCTTTCTCCTCCCCTTTAACTCAAACTCAATTGCTTTCCAATTCCCTAACTCAATCTGCTTGTTCTTTGCATCCTCTACCCTCGTAATCCACTCTCACTCCCCCTTGTCTAACGCTACCTCCACTATCCTATGCTTCTTTAACTTCTCCCACCTACTCTTGCTTAACATCAATAACTGCCTCACCGTCTCCTCCGTATATCATCTACTCATCATGTCATATATCCTACCAGCTAACTCAACAGGCGGTATAGTATCCAATGCACTTATCCCCCTAGGTCATAACGCTAATATAGCCCTCAAATCATCATCTCACTCCTTATAACTTATCGCATCTCTCTGAGTTCAAGGTATCATTAAATTCCTTAAAATAAATAAAACTAACCTATCACTACCTCATATCCCTCACCTTATAGATAAAAACAATTCATTTGTCAATGAAAAATAAAAAAATCAATAATAAACTCATCTCCACCGCCTATAACCTATCCCCCATACAAAATATACAAGCACCATAAATATTTCACACCGTGCGAGGTAGTGACTTCAGTCACCTACCTCATAACTAATAAAAAATTATTACACCACCCAACACATAAACTATACCATCACCCTACCTAAGTATACTACTATCCCCACCACCTAAGTATACTGCTTATACCATCCTAGATATACTTTCTTTAATAGTATACCCCCTATATATTATATTATACCCCTCTAGGTATACTTTCTTTTATAGTGTGCCTCTCTAGGTATACTACTACTTCCTCTACTACTACCACCTCTACACCTATTAGGATTTCAAAAGCACTTCAATTTTTGGAAAGTTCCAGAAAATATATAAAAACTATACCAAAACACAAAGAATAGCTATATATAGCCGTTTTCCCTTGGTTTGCACAATGTCTATTGTGCAAGTCTTATTGTATCAGTATCATGCACAAGGTGCATAATAGTATGTCAATATATATTGTGATACTACCACGGTGGTAAACAGTGCGTGTCACTATACCACACAAACAAAAACACAAGATGTCACTATACAGACCATGATTGCCTTGTGTGTTTTGCTTTGTGTTTTCTATTCTTTTTGCATTGTTTACAAGGCAAACAATGCATGAAACTGGCTTATTCTAGTTGCGAAAAATCAAATAAGAAGCGTTTGGTCTTCATGGTGGTATATACTGCCACTCTATATGCTCAGTGAAGCTGTGCGGACGCAAAAGGCATGGTTGGTGTGTAAAATATGCAACAAAAAATCTCTTTGGTGGGAGGTGCTTTTACAGCTTTTCTGCTTTTACAGCTTTTCTATGCTCTCACGTTTTCTATGCTCCTATGATAGTTGAGAGCAAACAAAAAAGCATAGCTTGTGGCTATGCTTCCTATACTTGTAGTTATATATATTTTGGTAGTATTGTCTAGCTATTTATAACTATAGATACTATAATGAGAAGGGTTATCGGTATTCATAGATATGGTGCATATATACAAAGGAGTAAGAGTAGTAGTATTAGTTGTGAATATCGTAGTATTGAGGAAAGTATCAACATATTATTTTTATTTTTTCTATTTTTGTAGGGTGACCCGATCGGGTCACCTACGCAAGTGCATTTGTTTTTGTGCATGGTGTGTATTGTAAGTGATAAAACTACCATATAGCAATTATTCTGTCGCCTCGTATTCTGTACGTGCCGTGGTCATAGTCAACGAGGCGGTATGCACCTTTTCAATTCTTAAACATGAAGTCTCATTTTCTTAGTGACTCAGTTTCTCATAATCTACCAAATGGCAAAATGCGCTTTATTCACACCGCCAACCATTGTCAAGACGGCTTGACGTCTTGAATATCTTTTCTTATAATTTCATTTTTGTCATTTATATCATAGTATTTTCCTGATGCTGTTTTGATTGTAAACATTTGTATGTTGTTGTGATATTATAAAACAGTTTCTTTTGTTGGGTATACTAAGTTATTGTAAACAATTGTATAATCAAAGTCTTCTTGAGGGTATAACTTAATATCTTTGAGTATGTAATCAAGTACACACATGGTCACTCTCTCAAAGTCATCCTCATTTCTCAATTCACTATATGAGGAGGGCGTAAAACTTATAAATCAGTCACGGCTTTTGTATTTCTCTAGATATTTATCTATACCATCTTTGTTGTTTTCTACATAATCCAAAAGTTTTTTTTTATCTACCTCAAGCAATATATTGATGCTATCAGTCTCATAATTATAATATTTTGGGCTGTGTATTGTTACTTCTGTTTTTACAAACTGTAGCCAGTTTGGCAACTGTTCGTTGAGATTGTCTATAAACCAATTGTACAGTCGCTCTCCAAGTTCTTTTTTGTATGCATCATGGTCAATATCAATGTCATCAATATCAATATTCATTTCGTACGCCTCGCTTTCTACAATACCAAACAACTCATGCCAAACATATAAACAATAAGTGTCTGGTCTAAAGCGTCCTTTCATCAAGTTTGTGTTACTAGCTACTTTCATTTTGTGTGTTGTTGTAAGTGGTAAAAACTAAATTTCGCTATTTTCTAGTATTTGCAATACTTCACCAATAAATGAGTCCCAAAAGTAATATTGACCAATTTGTATCTGTTTAGCGAGGTCTGTATCATCACCAATAAGTCACTCACTTCTTGCATCATCAACGTAAGAGGAAAATATTATAGCACTTTCGTAGATGTCATTGTAGTAAATATCAACCATATTATCAACCCGTTCGTGTCTTCAAGTATCATCGGAGTAATCAATAGCTTCAATATCAACTTCTTGTACATCGTAGAGTTGTGTATCAATGTAGTCAATTGCATTTGCAACTAGATAGTCAATAATGCTGTCGTTGTCATTTGCCTTGTTTCTTAGTCTTCTCATTACTTCAAGCGTTGCATCGTTCCAATCTGCATCAGTTAGAACCTCTTTTACTTTAGCTAGATAGTCTTGTTTGGTCATTTGTGTGATAGTAAATAAATATAAAATCTAAATTTCCCCACTTTGCAACATTCCTGCAACTCTTGCAAAGTCTGCTTTTACGTTTTCCCTTTCTTCGTCACTCATTTCCGCCTTGTTTACAACAAATTTTGTTATAAAATCTACCCATGTGATGCTTGCAAGTATACATCTTGCAATAAGTACATCATTGTACTCAATTTGTAGTTTTTGCATGTGTGTTTTGAAAAGAATAAAAACGTCTACAGTATATATTGTTTTGATTTTTTTTCAAGTCTTTTTTATTCTTTTTTGTTTTTTTAAACTCATATAAAAAAAATAAATTCTAGGAAGTCGCTATATATAGCTGAAAAGCTGTATATAGGGAAA
>CAZSQH010000044.1:0-4457 GCA_964608655.1 uncultured Candidatus Saccharibacteria bacterium
GCTGGCCGTCTGGGACGATGTTAGAACCTGTTTGTTTAGTTAAATGGGATTAGGAAAGTCTCAATTTCTTCATGTCCAATTCGTTCTTTTTCATAAAATGTTTCCAAACCAGAATTGTTCAAGGCTAATTCAATCGCTCCATTTATGCCTCCGTGACTTACTACTATCAAATTTTTGCCTGAATATTCTTCCTTTATTTTTTCTAAAAACTTCTTAGCTCTCTCCACAACATCTGCCCTAGATTCAGTGCCACCGAGTTTAAAATCAAAATGCTCTTGAGTACCTCTTTCATGTTTTTTGTACTCTAAGTAATCTTCGTGTCTTTCCAGCATCTCTTGTTCTGTAAGATCATTCCAGTTTCCATAATCGTACTCACTTATTAAGTCATCAAATACTATCGGTACATGTAAATATTCAGAAATAATTTCTGCCGTCTGACGAGCACGTAGAACAGGCGAGGAAATTATGACATCAAAGCCACCTTGAGTAGATAATTTTTGAGCTGTATTTTTTGCTTGTATCTTTCCTTTCTCCGTTAAGGGATGCCTATCTCTTGTTGAAGATTTCACCTTGAGAATATTTTTTTCACTCTGTCCGTGACGTACAAAAACCAATTTTATTACTTTATGATTTTCCATATGTTCTAAATTTGCTGGGGTGCAAGGACTCGAACCTCAATACTCAGGACCAAAACCTGATGTCCTACCATTAGACGACACCCCAATATTGTTCAGATTTTATACCACGATTTCTTATGCTTTCAAAGCGTCTTCGGCTCCAGTCATTTCAATAAACGCGAGCTCAAGTGGAAGCGTCGGAACACTTGCGTATGCGATACGTTCAATCGCGGTGATCAGAGAGATAATCCCTCGGGAAGAAATCACCTCTGTACTCTCTATCGCTCCCCGCTTTACAATCTCAATATATTCAGATGAGTGATCTGCTTCTATTTGTTCACGCATTGAGGGAGCATATCGATACATAAGCGAAAGACGCATTGTATCAAGGAGAAGTTCTGCAAGTAACATCATATCGGTATGATGCGCTTCAGCGGCTGCAAGTGTTTTATACGCATGTTCAATATTTTTATCGATGAGCGCAGCGTACAGATCTTTGAGCACCACAAGGGAAGGTGCCCCCGTCACTGTCTCGACAAGTTCCCGAGTGATCTTCCTCCCAGTAGAAGCAGAAGCAACCTTTTGTAAAATACCAAGCGTATCTCGAAACGACCCATCTCCTAAAAATGCGATGAGCGTTGCACTCTCTGCATCAACGGCAAGTTTTTCTTTTTTTGCGATATCGTGCACCATCTCAGCGAGCATTGCCTCACTTGGTTTTCGAAATGAAAATGTTTGGCAACGAGAAAGAATGGTCTCTGGTACTTTATCAAGCTCAGTGGTCGCAAGAATAAAGATGACATGTGCAGGAGGTTCTTCAAGTGTTTTTAATAGTGCGTTAAATGCATGATTTGAAAGCATGTGTACCTCATCGATGATGTACACCTTATAGGGAGACGAAAACGGGAGCACTCTCACTCCTGCACGAAGGACATCAACATCTTCAACGCTTCGATTTGACGCAGCATCTATTTCAATAATATCTTCTGGTGCTGTTCCTACTGCTTTAGCAAAAATACGTGCAAGTGTTGTTTTTCCTGTCCCTCGACTTCCCGTAAAAAGATACGCGTGTGCAATAGCTTGTTGCTCAACAGATCGAGAAAGAACTGACACAATATGATCTTGTCCCACCACATCTTTCCAATCAACCGGACGGTATTTTCGATAATAGACTTGCTGTTCCATGTGGCTTATTGTATCACGGGTATTTCTTCTTTATCTTGAGGCACGTGTTCCAAGAAAACGCCCCACCATAACTCGCACTTCTTCAGAACTATTGCTCGCCATAAGCTGCATCCGAAGTTCTTTCGCTCCAGGAAATCCTGTACAGTACGCTTTGTAATGTTTCTTCATAATAGAAAATGATTTAATGTCACCGAGAAGTTCGGTAAAAAGTGTGGTGTGTTTAACGAGCATTTCTAATCGTTCTTGAATACTAATTGGATTAACCGCTGATTGTGGCGCGCTCCGTTTCGTATCAAAAAAATAACGAAGTGGTGTCTTTCGAACCCACCATGGGCGCTTCTTTGGAATTGATGCGACAGTGTGACGAGTGCTATCAAAAAACCACGGATTTCCAAATAGTGCACGCCCAACCATGATCCCATCACATCCTGTTTCTTTTGCTTTTTGTATCCCATCAGCAAGAGAGACGACGTCTCCATTCCCAATGATCACCGTTTGTGGAGCAATCTCGTTCCGAAGCGCAACCACTCGTTTAATTCGAGACCAGTCAGCAGGGACATTCGACAATTCTTTTCTCGTACGAGCATGTACACAAAGAGATGCGATATCTTGTTCTAATAAAAATCGAATCCACGTATCAATTTCATCGTTTGCATATCCCACTCGTGTTTTTACCGACACAGGGATATTTTTTCCAGTAGCAGCAATGCCTCGTTTTACTGCACGAATCACCTCTCCTGCCCTCTCTTTTGTTTTAATCATCGATGCGCCTGCACCCTGTTTTTCAATCGTTTTATCAGGACACCCCATATTAATATCGACACCATCAAAGCCAAGCTCTGCACAATACGCACCTGCTTGTTCCATTGTATTTGGATCTGCAGAGAAAAGTTGCGCAATAATAGGTCGTTCATTTTCTGAGTATGCAAGATCACGTTTCAGCACATCTCTCCCAGCGCTCATGAGTCCATTTGCAGAAACAAACTCTGTCCACATCACATCAGGTTTTCCATGTTCTGCTAAAAGTCTACGAAATGCCACATCAGTAACATCTGCCATCGGCGCAGAACAAAAGAATGGTTTTTTACGATCACTTAGTTGTTTCCAAAACGACATGAATGTCTATTTAAACTTATATACCACTTTGTTTGCAAATCGAGCATCGAGATATTCCAGTGTTTTCTTTTCAGAAGAAAATGCACTTTTTAATGGTTCCGTCGCAAGTCCTGTTGCAAGGTCTTCAAGCGTCTCATCAATAGAGGCGCTGGGGTCTATCATCAGTTGGGCGGTCGCATTGTTATGAGAAAAAGAAATATCAAATTGCCTTTCAGATACTCCTTTATAAGATAATGGAATAATCCCAATTGATGGAAGTCGTTCCTGGAGTGTATGTATCAGGGTAAGCATCTGTTCAGGAAGAGGATAAAATGGCAGCTCTTGCACCGCTCCAAAAAATACTCGTTCATACGCGTCTCCTGAAAAAAAAGGTGCTTCAGCAAATACAACCCCTTCTTTAGTCATAAAAAAACACCGATCATCACTTTCACACCACAACAAAGCACCCTCGTGTTCAGCTACTGATAGCTCCAACCCAGCAATCCCTTTTCTTCGTACCGTCACATCACTAAATCGTGGAAATTGTTTTTTGATACTTTTTTCAATAAATGTTGTAGGGACAAGGAGCATGCTTTTTCGAGGAAATATATACAGAGAGTTGCCCTCAATCCGAGAAAAAACAAACTCTCGAACTTCTTCTGGATCAGTAACGGTAGTCCCCTCAATTTCAATGGTTTTAACATGAAGCGCAGGGAGTCGAATAATCCAAATAATACCCCCAACAAATACAAAGATTCCTACTCCTATAAGAAAGCGTTTCAATGGAAATCGACGCTTCTTTTTTTTCTCAACAGGAGTAGTTTGCTGAAGTACTTTTTTCGTATATGTACGTTCGTACATAATAGTTAGTTATTCAATCGAATAATATCTTTTCCCATAAACTCACGGAGTACCTCCGGAACAACAATAGACCCGTCCGCTTGTTGAAAATTTTCTATGATTGCAGGAATGATACGACTTGGCGTTGCAACAAGTGTATTGTTTAGGGAGTGTACGTAGCGTAGTTTCCCTTCTTTGTCTTTGTATCTAATATTTAATCGCCGTGATTGAAAATCGTGGAAGTATGAAGACGAATGTGTTTCTCTAAACTTTTCTTGTGATGGCATCCATACTTCAATATCATATTTTTTTACCTGCCCAAGCCCAAGATCTCCTCCACAGTTTGCAACTACATGGTAGTGTAGTCCAAGCTCTTGCAATATTGACTCAACATTGAGAGTGATCTCTTCATGAAAAGCAACACTCGTCTCATGCTGCGCCTCACACAAAACAACCTGTTCAAGTTTATAAAATTCGTGCACTCGAACAAGCCCTTTTACATCTTTTCCATGACTCCCTGCTTCTCGTCGAAAACAAGGAGAAAATGCAACAATCTTTTTTGGGAGTTCTGTATGATCAAGTACCTCATCAGCGTAATAGGACATGGTCGCCACTTCTCCCGTACCAGCAAGGTACATATCATCTTGTGTTTTATATAAGTCTTCTTCCCCTTGCGGGAGATATCCTGTCCCATACAAAGTAGATTTGTTCACTAACGAT
>CAZSQH010000045.1:0-4406 GCA_964608655.1 uncultured Candidatus Saccharibacteria bacterium
AGAGCAACTCATTTACACTGAGAAGGTCGGGGGTTCAAGTCCCTCACCGCGCACAAAACCTTTTAAAAATCTCCAGAAATGGAGATTTTTAGGTTTTATGGGTGGTAGATTTAAACTACTTTAAATTGTGAGGGAATTGAAAGACTTTTCTTTATCGAAATTAATGAGATAGAAAAGTACCCGCGATGGTAATCGCAAGTCCCTCACCGCGCACCATAAAATTTTAATTAAATAAAAAGTATGCTAAACTAGCATCAATGCCCCTGTAGTTAAATGGATATAACTGCGGACTTCTAAGCCGTTATTGTAGGTTCGATTCCTACCGGGGGCACCCTCATATAAAACTTATTCTGTTTCTTCAGAAAGAGATGTGTCTTGTTCTGTGTTTATTGTTCCTGTTCGAGATTCAAGGATACGCTCCACATCATCAAGCGTCTTTGTTATTTTTCTTATATGAAGCGCATTTGTTTCTAGTACTGGAGTAGGCGGAGTGTCTATTTCTTTTGTTGTTTTTAGAAAAAGAAGACTGAAATAAATAAGCTGCACTGTAATACACAACACAAAGAAAGAAAAAAGTGCTACCCAATATTTTCTAGGATCAAGCTCAAGGTGAAGCTTTTTCTTTATGTGTTTTTTATGTGACAAAAAAGATAGTTTCATATCTAAAAACTAATAATATCTATTCCCGCTAGTAATTGCCACTGTGCTACCGAAGGGACCACTGCTTCTTCCGAAGAGCTTTCTTCGCTTACATA
Source organism: uncultured Candidatus Saccharibacteria bacterium (assembly GCA_964608655.1). Classification (GTDB taxonomy): domain Bacteria; phylum Patescibacteriota; class Minisyncoccia; order Phycocordibacterales; family UBA9973; genus UBA4124. Next base: position 756 of record CAZSQH010000045.1, read on the forward strand.
CATAGAGAACCTTGAAAAACGAACTTCGTATGACTGCGAAAGGAGTGTGGTGATAAACGCATTAATAGCGTCAAATGTACCTGATGCTGAAAAATCAATATGGAGATGAGATGGAATTTCATTTTGCATTACGGTATCTACTGTGGTGATAACAAAGTCAATTTGTTTTTCTTTTGCCATTGTCTCGATAGAAGACAATACTGTAGGAACCGTGGCATTTGTTATTATATTTTTTTCAAGAAAATCAATTCTTTGTCGAATCACTTCAAACTCCTTTGCTTCTTCGGCAAAGATTCGCTTGTTTTGTTCAAACGAAGCAAGATGTTCTCGCGCTTGAATCACATTTGTTTTCTTTTTTTCCATTACAGAAATAAAGTGAATCAACGCAAAGAGTGATCCGCCAAATAAAACAATAATTGTTCCTGTAATAATATATTGTTTTATAAGAAGTGATTTCATACTAATTTTTAAATGTCACTACAATAGAAAAAGGGCTGTTGGTGCTTTTCACAAAATTTGATACAGGACTCTCTACTTTTTCAATACGATCATTATTCTCTAATAAAAGGATAAACTGTTGCAAACGCTCTCTTGTTGCTGCAAATCCAGCAACCTCAACTGTCGATGTTTGTGCATCAGACATAGAAAATCCAGAAAGAGTGATTCCTGGACGAGGAATGCTGGTCAGGGTAGTGATATATGCCGTAGGTGGAAGTGGGAGTGGCAGCGCAAGTTTTGCTACAAGCATATTTGCACGTGTCTCAATAGTGGAAACATTTATTGGGCTAATGATAATTCCACTTTTTTCGAGTTCTTTTATTTGTGCGTCAGCAATAGCAAATCTGGAGTTTATAGTAATAAGAAGCGGAATAAGGAGCAATGCGGCAACGCCAATTAAAATAAGAAATGTGGCTACTGTGGTCGTAACGATGCGCAATGCACGCAACGTCCTTACACTTTTTTTATTTTGATAAGGAAGAATATTAATCATGGATATAGTCAGTCAGCGCGAGCCCAATCGCCGTTACGTAGCTCATTGATTCTTCATAAGTAATGTCAGGAATTGCATTATCAAATGAAACACAATTTGCCCATGGATTTACTTGTACTACGTTAAGTTTTAACCCAACACTTAAATAATCAGCAAGTCCTCTCAAGTTACTATGCCCACCACAAAGATAGACGGTAGTAATAGGGGGGAATTCCCCAAATTGATCTTTTTTTTCATGCCAATAAATGTATCGACGGTTAATTTCGTCTTTCAGAGTGGAAATACCTCCCACCAATAATTGAAATATATTTTTATGTTCCCCTCCAGCAGAAAGACCGTACTCTCGCTTTAGCCGTTGCGCCTCCTCAAAAGAAACGTTGAGTTCTTTTTGTAAAATATCAAGAAGCGCCTTTCCTCCAAATTCAACAGTCGAAGTAAACACTGCGGTTCCTCGAGTAACAATAGTCATCCCTGTTCGATTTGCACCAAAATCAACAATCATATAAGAACCTTCATCGTTAGGTGGAAGCACTGCACGTGCAATAGCTTGCCCATCGAGCTCAAAAGATATTGGAATAAGTCCTGCATTAATAAAACAATTACAAAAGCTTTGCGCTGCCAAATCAGCAATTGCCACCACCTGTACAAGAAGATTGGTTTCTGTTTGAAGAATAATGTGGTAATCAAACACTGTTTCTATTGCACGAAGAGGAATATTGTCTTCAAGAACAAGTTCGATTGCACTACGAATATCGGGTAGCGCAAGAATATCAAGGGTAAGCGTAAATGAGTAAGTTTGCGATTCGGGAATCGCAACACGAACATATTTCAACTCGTGTTCTTTTTGTACCTTAGAAAGAAAATTTGTAAATTTTACCTCATCAGCGATTCTTCCTCCTTTCATGCACCCTTCTGGAATAGTTTCTTCAGCATACTGTGTCGGAAGTATCCCATGAATATTTTCTGAGAGCTTCATAATTCTCATTGTTGCATCAGAAAAATCAATTCCCACAGCTGGGATAACAAGAAATGATGGAGCTGGGAACAATCGCGTAAGCATTATCATTCAAGTATACGACAGAGTGTCTCTTATCGCACTTTTGATCCAATAGGTGCTGGTTGTTCAGACACAAGAAAAACAGGAGTACCATCAAGTCCATCAACAGCCATGAGCATGCCATGTGATTCAAGTCCTCGAATGGTACGAGGCGCAAGATTAATCACAAACAACATTTGTTTTCCAATCAACTTTTCTGGTTCAGGATACCACTGCCTAATTGCTGAAAGTATTTGTCGTGGTTTTTCTTCCCCAAAATCAAGTTCAAACCGAATAAGTTTATCTGAATCAGGTACCACTTCTGCTACAAGTACTTTTCCTAGACGTGCATCTATCTTTTTAAAATCATCATATGAAATAAGGTCCATAGCACTACTATACATGAAAATACCCACCCCTTAAACAGGGTGGGTATACGATGAGGGGTAGAACAATACTGTTTCATTCATTGCTGTTTCTACAAGTCAAAGAGCTTTTTGATTTAAAAATGTAGAAACACTTACGGCAAACCACAATGAACGCCCTCTCTTAAGGCACTAAGGGCAGAGATGCTAAAAAAGAAACGGGTCATTACCATAGTGAACCGGTGCTCCCTCGCACGGTTGTGCCTCTTGCATAATGAGCAACGCTTTGCAGCGTGACGCGAAACATACAGCCAATCAAACTTCAAAACTACTCTATACTATTTTTTCTTTTTATCAAGAAATCGTTGCAAAATGATTGCCGCCGCTGAATCGTCTCGATTCCCTTGTACCACCTGAAACCGATGCGCTTCCACTGAAGAAAAATCTTCTCGTTCAAACACTGTAGTGATTCCTGTTGCTCGAGTAATTCGATCTGCAAATGAAACAATCTGTTTTTGAACATCATTTTCTATTTCATTTGTTGCAACAGAAAATCCTATAACGATCTGTCCTATTGTTTCTTTCTCACACAGTGATTTGATTTCTTTTTCAGCAATAGCAGTAGGGACAATTGTATGCGGAAATGCAAATGAACCAGACGCATCGCTTAGTGCAATCCCGATGCGCTTGGTTCCAAAATCAATCCCAAGATATTTTTTCATTTCGTGCGGGCCACGTGGGTTAAGTACCACGACATTGAGACCCCGTAAGGGTTTTTTTGATAAAACTTCATGGACTAAACTGAGGCATGCGGGTCAGAGGTTTGTAAAATTTTTTGGCGTAATTTTTCTATTTTATCCTGATTCTCCTTCTGTTGCATTGCAGAATAAAATTCTGGATCAAATTTTCTGATCGCATCCTTCAAAGTATCTGGAGTTTCAATAACTACATTGGGGTCCTTGCGTTGCTCCATGGTTCTTATCTGAGAAGCTACTTCACCCCAGAGTTTTTCGGCGATGTCTTTATCAGGCATCGTAGCTATTTTCTCTATAAATACTTTTCGATATTTCTCGATTCCCGAACCTATACGAGCATGAAACATTCCAGAGATTCCAAATTGAATTGTTCTAAAATCAGGTTCTTGTCGTAATAGAGCTTCTTTTTCTTCATCTGAAGCTTCTCAATATTTTTCATTCAACATTTTCTTATATTCCTCAGTCTTTTGGTAGAAACTAAGTTGATCCTCAATCTCTTTTTCA
>CAZSQH010000046.1:0-4227 GCA_964608655.1 uncultured Candidatus Saccharibacteria bacterium
TTTAATGCTATCGATGTGTGCAACAAGGAGCTGGTTTTTTGCATAGTCCTTCTCTAAAAGAGAAGCGATTGTATTTTTTGTTTTTTGAACATGGTGTTCAAACTGATCGAGTGGGTGCCCAGAAATATATAATCCAAGTAATTCTTTTTCTGATACAAGCATTTGCTCTTTTTGCATGGGGGCAATTGAAGCGAGCGTTAGCGTATTTTTAGGAGCAGAAGCTAGTCCGTCAAAGAGTGATATAGCGTTTTCTGATAGGGCACTGCTTTGTTTATGAAACGCAAGGAGTGTTTCTATGTTTCCATGTAGTAATCCACGTTCGCCAAACCTATCAAGTGACCCAGAAAGAATGAGGGCTTCGAGAGATTTTCGATTCAAGTTTTTGTGTTGCACCCGTTCGAGAAAGTTCTCAATGCTCGTATAGGGGCCGTGCAATTTTCGTTCAGCAATGATTGCTTTTCCGATTTCTTCACCAAAATTTTTTATACTTCGAAGTCCAAATCGTATTTTGTTTGTAATAACACCTTCTTCAACAACCAAGGTAAAATCTGAAAATGATTCGTTCACATCAGGGGGGAGTATTTCAAACCCCATCCGTTTGCATTCATTGATGTAGATAGCAATCTGTTCAATATCTCCAGATTCTGCTGTCATACATGCGGTCATATATTCTCCAGGGAAATTTGCTTTGAGATACCCAGTTTGGTACGCAACACGTCCGTAGCTTGCAGAGTGCGCTTTGTTAAATCCATATGCAGCAAAGGGTTCGATCCAGCTCCAAAGTTGTGTTGCTTTTTCTAATGACCAGCCACTATGTGACACACACCCATCAATAAATTTTTGTTTTTGAGCAGCCATTTCTTCTGGAATTTTCTTTCCAACTGCTTTTCGAAATTTATCAACTTCACCCCAACTATATCCAGCAATGTCTTTTGCAATCATAAGGAGGTCGTCTTGGTAGACGAGGACACCGTAGCTTCGAGAAAGAATTGGTTCGAGTGCGGGATCGAGATAGGTAACCAGTTTTGGATTTTGTTTCCGTTCAATATAAAGAGGGATGAAGGCAAGGGGTCCTGGTCGATAGAGTGCAACCATTGCGTTGATATCGTGAATTGATGTTGGTTTAAGGTCTTTCAAGAACTTTGTCATTCCTGAACCGTTCAATTGAAAGAGTGCCTCAGTTTCTCCACGCGAGAGCATCTCAAATGTTTTTTTATCATCAAGAGGGAGTTCATCGAGCACGAGGTCTATTCCTCGAATTTTTTTAATACGCTCTATAGCATCTGCGATAATTGATAAGTTTCTAATGCCGAGGAAGTCAAATTTTATAAGCCCTGCATCTTCAACAGTGTACATATCGTATTGAGTAATGATTTTTCCTCCCTTAGGGTCAATCTGGATAGGAGTGAAGTCATCGACTCTTGTTGGGGCAATCACTACTCCTGCTGCGTGCACAGAGACATGGCGCACGTTTCCTTCGATTTTTTTTGCCATATCAATGATTTCTTTTGTTGGCCTGTCAGTTTCATAAAGCGCTTTTAACTCTGGGACCATATCAAATGCTCGATCAATAGTCATTGCGAATCCCTGACTTCCCATGGGAATAAGTTTTGATATTTGGTCTCCTGTTGCATATGGATACCCAAGTGCGCGTGCAACATCACGAACTGCACCACGAGCCATCATGGTTCCAAATGTTCCTATTTGTGCCACCGCATGTTCACCATACTTTTTCTTTGCGTACTCTATCATTTCATCACGTCGATCATCGGCAAAGTCCATATCAATATCTGGCGCTGAGGGACGTTCAGGATTCAAAAATCGCTCAAAAGGGAGTTGGTACTCAATAGGATTGATATTGGTAATTCCGCAAAGGTACGTCGTAAGCGACCCTGCAACCGATCCTCGAATGTTGGTCAGTATCTGATGTTCTCGGGCATAGCGGAGCAAATCAGCAACAATCAAAAAGTAAGGAGTAAACCCTTTTGTTTCAATAAGTGTTAGCTCGTATTCTAATCGTTTAATAAACTCGGGTGTTTGTTCTAATTTTCGAAGTGCAAACCCTTCGTATGCTATTTCTTTTAGGTAACTACTTGCTGTTTTTCCTTCTGGAAGCTCAATGTGGGGGAAGTGCCAGGATCCCAGTTCTAGTTGAATATCTATCAGATCGGCAACTTTGAGAGTATTTTCTACTGCTCCAGGAATATCTTTAAAAATAACAGATGCTTCCTCAGGGCTAATGAATGAATAATTTCCCTCAAATTTAAAATTTTGATTGTTAGTATTGATTGCAAGGAGAGTATTGTGTGCGTCTTTATCTTCAATGTGGAGATAGTGAGAATCCCACGTTCCAACAATTGGGAGGTCGTATTGTTTTGCGATAGTAATGATTGTCGGAATGATTGCGGGGTACCACTCAACATCATCGTGGTACATGATTTCAATAAATACAGAATCTTTTCCAAACAATGCAATATAGCGATCAAGTAACACTTTTGCTTCTTCGAGGTTGTTGTTTTTTATATGGGTAATAAATCGACTCCCGGGACATCCAGTGAGACAAATGAGCCCTTCTTTGTATTGCTCAATGAGATCAAGATCCATTCGTGGTTTGTAATAATATCCCTCTAAATAAGAAGCAGAAACAAGTTTCATGAGGTTTTTATATCCGGCAGTATTTTTTGCAAGAAGGGTGAGGTGGTACCGCTTAGTATCGATTCCTGGTTCTTTATCAAAACGGGTCCTTTCCGCCATGTATGCCTCAACACCAATAATGGGTTTTATCCCTGCTTGTTTGCATTCTTTATAAAATTCGATTGCGCCGTACATTGCCCCATGATCAGTGAGTGCAAGCGCTGGCATGCCGAGCGATTTTGCTCGCGCGACGAGGTCAGGAATCTTTGAAAGCCCATCAAGGAGAGAATAGTGGCTATGGGTGTGGAGGTGTACGAAACTCATACGCAGAGACAGTATAGCAGGGGAGGAGGGTTGACATGACGTCGTATTTTCATGGGATTTCTAAATTTTTGCTATAGTACAGGAGTGAAAAAATGGATTGTTGGAGTTGATGAAGTGGGGCGAGGGCCACTGGCGGGGCCGGTGTATGTCTGTGCAGTTGCTATGCCAATTTCTCTATATAAGAAAATGCGATGGTATCGTGATGGGATACGACTTACTGACTCAAAGCAGATGATTGAACGAGCTCGAATACGATGGGAACAAGAAACTCGAATAATGTTGAAAGAAGGAACTATTAAAATAGGAATCTCATTTTGTACAGCACAAACAATTGATACAAAAGGGATCGCGTGGTGTGTTAGAAAAGCAACTACACGAGCAATTACACAACTAACATGTAATCCAGATGAATGCACTGTGCTCCTTGATGGTGGACTGCGTGCACCAGAAGGATTTCAACAAAAAACAGTTGTTAAAGGAGATGTGTTACATCCTATTATTTCTCTTGCTTCAGTGGTGTCAAAATTTCGACGAGATACTAAAATGCAAAAACTACACAAACATTATCCCGCATATCTATTGATAGAAAATAAGTGGTATGGGACAGCGATACACATTCGAGCATTAAAGAAAAAAGGACCATCACCATTGCATAGAAAATCCTTTATTTCCAACCTTATTTAGGTGGAAAGAGTATTTGACAAATATATAAAAATTGTGTATAATAAGACCAAACTCTTAAATCACAAAAATGCACATTATGAAGAAAATAATTGTTTTTCTTGCGTTTGTTTTTGGTTTTGTAACAGTTTCTTCTGCACAGATTTTTTCGAAAAAAGAAAAGGACAGAAAAGAAATTCCTGGTGTTACTGGGAAACTCACGTTACATCCTGATTCAGTAGCCTATAAAGGTACTGATGGGAGTCTCTATTTTTTCTTTTATGATTTTTCTAATAAATGTCTGTTTATTTCGAAAACAGAAGGAATTTACAGAAAGTTTGCTGATTTTCTGCCTGAAGTAGTGATCCCTGGAAGGTATATTTCTCCGGAAGGTCCCACGATTGATCCCTTCACATTATTCACAAGGGACCAGTTGAAGGAAGAAGGTCAACGACTTGGAATAAAATTAAATAAGTTTAAAGTGGTGAAAATTTTCAATTACGGCATGTACCCTGGGAGCCAGGCGTTGCCGACGGATTCAAAAATAACCACAGGTGGTCCAATGGACAATCTGTACAAGAACAAACAGTAAAAACATTCAGCCGTACT
>CAZSQH010000047.1:0-4157 GCA_964608655.1 uncultured Candidatus Saccharibacteria bacterium
ACTGCAACAGATAAAATATATGCATCTCGAAATTCTGATGTTGGAAGTATTGGGGTTACCATGTCTTATTTGCGCAATTATGTAGAACCTGGACAATATGTTGAATTAACGAGCGGAAAATTTAAGGATACAGGAAATCCTGATAAGGGGATCACTGCTGAGGAGAGAGCATTGTTATTACGTGATGTTGAAATTACTCATAAAAATTTTATTGAAGCAGTTGCTCTCAATAGAAATCTTTCCATTGAGAAGGTTACCGCAATTGCTGATGGATCATCAGTGCTTGGCGATAAGGCAAAAGAAATAGGATTGATTGATGCTATTGGAAGTTGGCAGGAAGCAAAAGAATATCTCACAAATCGTATAAATGAAACCGTTGAAATTTGCTGGCAGTAACCATTGCTTCTATGCATAAGGGGCATTATTTTTTTCGATTTATTTTAGTGACTATTTTTCTTGTTGTGCTTTTTACTAGTAGTGAAAAAGCAGGGCAAACTGAAACTGCACGTGTTGCACATGAACAGAGTGCTCTCTCAACAACAGATCGGGCACCCGTGTTTTTTCCGAAATATTCTTCAGATGAATTTGATATTGCAACATTTACAACAGAGATAGCTTCTTCAGAGGAGATAACCACGAGGAGACAACCACTTCCTGATGTAGTGAAAGGAGTTTATCTTACTGGGTTTAGTGCGGGAAGTAAGAGGGCAATGGAACGGATATATTCGCTTATTGATAGTACAGAGATTAATGCAGTAATTATTGATATTAAAGATGCAAGTGGGAGACTTTCATACCAACCACTTGATGAATCATTGCGGGTAACAGGAGTTGGGACTACTCGTATTCCAGATATTGTTTCTTTAATTGCAAAACTTAAGGAAAAAGGGATATATGTTATTGGTCGAATCGCTGTGTTTCAAGATCCATTTTATGCACTTGCTCATCCAGAGGATGCGTTTTTTGATACAAGAACAGGAGAAATTTGGAAAGATTATAAAGGGATCGCATGGCTTCGTCCGGATAGTAAGGCGGTATGGGAGTATCATATACAAATTGCTCAAGATGCACAGAGGGTGGGGTTTGATGAAATTAATCTTGACTATGTTCGATTTCCTTCTGATGGACCACTTGCTTATCTTAACAAAGAGGGGCAAACCCAAAGTAGAGAAGAGATTATCGAAAGTTTTTTTGCATATAGTGGCCCTAAAATACAAGCGACAGGAGCAGTACTTTCAGTAGATTTATTTGGGCTGACCTTAAGTGCAAGTGATGACCTTGGTATTGGACAGAAGCTCGAGTTGATAGCACCTTATGTTGATGTTGTTGCGCCTATGATTTACCCATCGCATTTTGCAGATGGTGCATATGGGATACCTCGCCCTGCTGAAGTGCCATACGAAGTGATACGAATAGCACTTTCTCATGGAATTTCAAAATTAGAGAAAGTAGGAATTTCATCAACCATACTTCGCCCTTGGCTTCAAGATTTTAATCTTGGCGCACTATATACAAAAGAAATGGTACGTGCCCAAATACAAGCAACAGAGGAACTAGGACTCGATTCTTGGATGCTTTGGGATCCAAGAAATATCTATACACAAGCAGCACTCGTCATCAAAGAGTAATTTGTTACACTGTAACTATATGACAAAAACAATCATTGGAGTAGTAGCGGTACTAGTGGTAGTGGGAGGATACGTGCTTATTCGAAATAGTGACACAAAAGAGGTGCAAGGGACTCCAACAGCAGAGGATATTTCATCAACTACTCCTGCATCATCAAATGGGAAAAAAATGGCATTTTCTTCTTTCTTAAAGAATGATCAAGGGTCATATCAGTGCACAGTGAAGCAGTATATGGATGACTTTGGGAGTGAGGGAACTGTATACATAAGTGCTGGAAAAATACGAGGAGAATTTACCACAACAGCAGAAGGAAAATTAATAGAAACCTCTCTTATTGTTACTGATGGTTATCAATACATATGGTCTTCTGCTATGCAGGGTGGCTTTAAAATGAAAATTCCTGACATAGCGACTAGCAGTGCTTCTACAAACACAGAGACTACTGGAACATATTATTGGAATGCTGAACAAATAGGAGACTATGACTGTGTTCCGTGGACTACAGAAGAATCAAAATTTATTCCTCCGGTGACTATTGTGTTTACCGATATGAGCACAGCACTCCCTCGTCAATAAGAGAAAAACATTGCAAAAATAATTTAAAGTGGTATAATTATTCGTGTATAGAGCGTAACCCTATGCACATCGAGTTGTCATATGGAACTCTCACGAATTATTCTTCTTGTGCTCGAAGACGAAAAAAGGAAGCTTAGGTTGTCTGAATTTTTAAGACAAATTCTTGAGCATCCCGCGTTTTCACGATTGATTATTACTCCTTCAAATACACATATTACTCATACCATAGACATTCTTTCTCACGATGGTTTTATTATAAAAACAACAAGTGGCGGGTATGATGAATATCAACTTTCGAGTAAGGGATATGATCGTCTTAAGGCATGGTATACACCTAAAAAATTTCTTTCACTTATGAGTAATGACGTAGCAAAAGTACTAACAATTGTTGCGACGGTACTTTCTATTATTGCGACCTATTTCAGTATCAGATCGAGATTGTAGTATACTCAGTATATATTAGATAATGGTCACTATTGACACTATAACTATGGGAACACTTTTTCTTATTGGACGGATTTTGCTTGGCGGATATTTTCTCTTTAATGCTTTTAATCATTTTAAGCATCTTACTGGCTATACGGGGTATGCTCATGCAAAAGGGGTACCTCATCCAAAAATTGCAGTCATTACTACTGGGGTTATGCTTGCGATTGGTGGAGCGTCTATCTTACTTGGGTTTTATATTGTACTAGGCATGTGGCTTTTGGTACTTTTTTTGATCCCGACCACGTTGATGATGCACAAATTTTGGAAGGTAATTGATCCAATGGCACGAAACGCAGAAATGGTGAATTTCATGAAAAACTTTGCACTTATCGGAGCGTTACTTATGATGAGCGCGTTATTTGCAATTATCGGGTAAATACACTTGCTAGCAATACAAAACACCAGACAATTGTCTGGTGTTTTGTATTGCAAAATATAAAAAATGTTGTACTATAATGAATAAAAAAAAGGAGGTGTTCATTGGAAAAGAAAAAGAAAACAGGCGCAGCTACTGTGCCGCTTGAGCAGTTAATTGATTTTCCAAAACTATTTTTAATGCTCAGTTCGCTTGGTATGAAGGAAACTTCTGTAAGGGAACTAACCAAGAGTGATAATGTTAGGTTACTTGCGCCACGTTCGATTGTTGGAAGAGAAAAAATATTTATCTTTTCGCTACACGGTATGGAGGTGATTGTTTGTACTACGTGGGATGTAACAACCCAAAAACCAAGACCAAGGGGAAGCGATGCTGGTTGGGTACTTATTCGTTATAAAGGTAAAGTAAAATATTTTGCTCGACCAGTGAGACGTACAAAAAGTTTTGCGCATCACCTTTATTGGAGGGCACGAATAGCTATTGAAAGAATTACAGCCCGACCAAAAGATACTTTTTCAGGAAATTTTATGTTACTTGAAAAAGGAAAATATTTATTTCAGAGATATTGGGTCAGTATGAGACCAGATCCAAAAACGGGAAGATTTGAAAAACAAAGTTTTAATCAAGGTCTTTCTGATGAAAGTCTTGATTACAAGAAGAAGATAGACAAAGCAAGAAGAAAATACGCCAAGAAGCTCAAAGCCCAAGGGAAATCACCAGGTAAAGCTATGCTCAGACGTAAAAAATGGAAATCTTTTGAATTAGAACCTCTCATAACACATTTTAATTAAGAAGAACGACCTCTGCATTTGCAGGGGTCTTTTTGTATAATAGTGAGATGTTATTAAAACTGTTTAAAATTAGAAAAAATATCAAAGAAGCAAAAAAGAACCCTGGTAATTTTGTCGGGGACCAAGTGTCAGACATTGCGGTTGGAATAGTAATTATCCCTGCATTGATTATTTTTTTGGGACTCGTTTTGTTTTTCTTATTGGGGTTCACTACTCTGCTAGGAGGGCAGTTTTGGTTTTTTAAGATACTGTTTGTTCTCGGTATAGGGGTATCTATTGGGATAGTTGTACTTATA
>CAZSQH010000048.1:0-4156 GCA_964608655.1 uncultured Candidatus Saccharibacteria bacterium
TTTTTGTTACCATATACGTAGGGAGTAATAGTAGGATGGCGGCGAGTACGACTATAGCCGTAATGCACACCCGCGGTCATAAGACCTTCGTGAGTTATAGTTTTCATATATTTGTTTTTTGATTCTGTACCAGAGAGTGGCTTCGAATCTGCTATCTGTATGAGGAACCCTCAAGGGGGAACCTTACTAATCTGAATAATTCTGTCTTTTTTAAAGACGCTACAATGTAACATTTCTGCCCCTTTTTGACAAGGAGGGAATATTGACATCTCAATATTTTTAAGTAGAGTGAATGAAATCATCTTTGAATATAAAAATAGACACATGGACAAGTATGACATCAAAGAAAAGCTCGAAGAGCTCAAATCAAAAAAGTTTAATCTCGTTGCAAATGAAGGTGATGTAAATGAGATAAAAAACATTGAATCACAAATCACTTCACTTGAAGAATCATTGCGAGAAATTAATGATCAGGAAAACTCACGACGCAAAGAAAAAGAAGGTGAAAAGGAATACGAAGAGAAAAAATACTTAAAAGAGGTAACTAAGGAGATCAACACTATTGATCCACACGTATTTGAGAAAAGTTTCCCAGATGTGTACAAAAAGTTTTACCGCTTACTTTGGAAAGAATTTGATTTAAAGTTCGGTAACAATTCAGGTGCTGGAGAAATCACAATCAAAAAGATGAGCAACTCAAATTTTACACTCAAATACGATTTCTTCTGTTACGACGAAAGAGCATCAGAAATCGAATTTACTCTTTTTGAAAAACTCGAAGATTTTCTAAAGAGTGTGAAAGTAAGGAGTGCTTCAGCGGCAAATTATAAAAGTAATTTTGGTCATGGATCAACCTATCCGACTGAGTACTCAGGAAAAACAATCATTAGTGATATATTTCAATCTTTCCAGAAAACGATTTTAAATTCTAAGAGCTAATTGTTCTTAAAGCCCCTATAGGGCTTTTTTTATTACCCTTTTTATGAGAATATAGAAGGACCATATGCGACAAAGTCAGCTATTTACTCGTACGCGGAAAGAGAACCCAACAGATGAGGTGTCAAAAAACGCTCAGCTCCTTATTCGTGCAGGATATGTATATAAAGTAATGGCGGGGGCGTACGCCTACACTCCACTTGGTTTGAGGGTTTTGGAAAAGATAAAACAGATTGTTCGGGAAGAAATGAATGCAATTGGTGGACAAGAGCTTATCATGACCAGTCTTCAAAAAAAGAGCACTTGGGAAGAAACAGGACGTTGGAGCGATGAAACGGTTGATGTTTGGTTCAAATCAGCATTAAAAGATGGTACAGAAGTTGGATTTGGGTGGTCACATGAAGAAGCAATCATTGAGATGCTCAAACAATATTTAACGAGTTATAAAGATTTGCCAATCAATGTGTACCAATTTCAAACAAAACTTCGTAATGAATTGCGAGCAAAGAGTGGTATCTTACGCGGAAGAGAGTTTCTTATGAAAGATATGTATTCATGTAGTATTGACGCGACACAACATGAAGCGTTCTACCAAGCAACGATTGATGCATATAAAAAGATCTACAATCGAATTGGTATTGGCGCAGACACGTATGTGACATTTGCAAGTGGTGGTGCGTTTACAAAATTTAGCCACGAGTTTCAGACTATCTGTGAAGCAGGAGAGGACACAGTCTATCTTCATCGAGAAAAAAATATTGCTGTAAATGAAGAAGTGCTCGATGATGATACTCTCTCAAAGTTAGGAATAAAACGAGAAGAACTTGAGAAAATTGCCACCGCAGAGGTGGGAAATATTTTTAATTTTGGTACACAAAAAAGTGAAGATACAAATTTTACTTTTACCAATGAGCAAGGAGAAAAACAGCATGTACACCTTGGTTCCTATGGAATCGGGATTACTCGAGTGATGGGGGTTGTTGTTGAAAAATTTGCCGATGAAAAAGGAATTGTGTGGCCGGAAAGTATCGCTCCATTTCAGGTGCATCTTGTTCAATTGGGAGAAACAGTAAAAGGTGATGCTGAAGAACTATACGACGAACTTGTTTCTAAAGGAGTAGAAGTGCTTTTTGATGATAGGGAAGATGTAATGGCAGGAGAAAAATTTGCAGATGCTGATCTAATAGGAATACCGCATCGAATTATTATTTCTGAGCGAAGCATTGCTGGTGGAGGAGTAGAGTATAAACACAGAGTAGAAGAAAAAGGAGCGATTATTTCTATACCAGACGTCTTTTCTAAACTCCATGCGTAATAAACTCTATCGAAGATTTTCAAATGATATAGGGATTGATCTAGGAACTGCAAACACGCTCGTGTATTTGAAAGGACATGGAATCATCATCAACGAACCTTCCATTGTTGCCGTCAATCAAAAGACTGGGCAAATTGTTGCAATTGGTAGTGAAGCAAAAGCAATGTGGGGAAAGACCCCTGAACACATCAAGATCGTCCGGCCTTTGATTGAAGGAGTTGTGTCTGATTTTGAAATGACAGAAGAGATGATTGCGTACTTCATTAGAAAAGCAGAAAAAATGTCGAGAAAGTTTTTTCGACCACGCGTGGTGGTTGGGGTGCCAAGTGGTATTACCAATGTTGAAATGCGAGCTGTGTATGACGCTACAATTGATGCAGGAGCTCGAGAAGTATATCTTGTCGAAGAAGCAATGGCGGCAGCGATTGGAGTACGATTGCCAGTGCTTTCATCGAGTGCAATATTTATTGTTGATATTGGAGGGGGAACGACTGATATTGCCCTGATTGCACTTGGTGGAATTGTTCGCTCGCTTAACTTGAGAGTCGCAGGAGATCATTTTAATGCACGTGTTGTTGAGTATATGCGAGACGAATTCAAACTCCTTGTAGGGGAACAAACAGCAGAACAAGTGAAGCTTTCTCTTGGATCTGCCGTTGAGATTGACTATATGGAAATAGAGGTTCGTGGGCGTGATCTTACTACTGGACTTCCTCGTGCACTTGTTGCAACTGATGGAGATATACGTGAAGCACTGGATCGTCCTGTTGCTCTACTTGTTGCAGGACTTCGTGAAGTACTTGAGACCGCACCACCTGAGATGGTCGCTGACGTACTCCGTAGTGGTGTTGTACTCACTGGCGGAGGCGCATTGCTTCGGGGATTAGGACCACTACTTGAGCAAGAGCTGAAACTTCCCGTATTTATTGCAGAAGACCCACTTTCAGCGGTCGCTCGTGGGACAGGAGTGATTTTAGAAGAATTTGATACATATCAACAGGTGTTACTTTCTCTCGATGACTATGCAACCATTTAAACGATCTCGTCGTAATAGTTCTCTTGCTTCTATTTTTTTTCGAGTAGCAGGGATTGTTCTGTTGTGTGTTGTTCTTATTTTTTTATTTAGAAGTGTATTGAGAAATGCACCAGGAGTAGCGCTCCAGACTGAAAATGTCCTGGATCAATTTTCATCAAAGAGTGAACTCCTTGATAAAATCGCACTTCTTGAAAATACTATCCAATCCTATCAGCAGGGCACGAATGAGGTTGCTCTGATTCGTGAGGAAAATGAATCGCTTAAGCGTGAGTTAGGGAGAAGTGATGTAGAACAAAAAGGAATACTCGCTCGGGTACTCACCGCTCCTAATCGAAGTTTTTATGACACTATTATTGTTGATATAGGTACAGATCAGGGAGTAACTGAAGGACAGATTGCGTTTGCATTTGATTCAATTGCACTTGGAACGGTGACTGAAGTCGGAAAAAATAGATCCAAGGTACAACTTTTTAGTGCACCGCAACGAGAAACATCAGGAACGGCAGAGGGGAGTGATGTTACTATTACGCTTATTGGTCGTGGAGCAGGAGAGTATGAAGTACGAATGCCAAGAGATGTCTCATTTGCAGTGGGAGAACTCATTTCTCACCAATCCATCAGCTTCGCAATACTTGCGAAAGTAGAAAAAATCGTAACAGATCCTCGTGACCCATTTCAACGACTACTTGCAAAAGCACCAGTAAATCTCAATACACTCAAATTTGTGATTGTAAAATAATTTTTTATACGATATGAAATTTACAATTGAGAAAAAATTAGAAGGGACACTTGGGCGCATTGGAGTGATTGAAACCCCACATGGTGCAATTCAAACGCCAGCATTTGTGACCGTAGGGACAAAAGCAACT
>CAZSQH010000049.1:0-3966 GCA_964608655.1 uncultured Candidatus Saccharibacteria bacterium
AGGAACCCCACGGCTTATAGTGTCCCGCCTGCCCTTCTTGCCATGACATGAATACACGATCGCAGGAAACACACTGATGATATTTTTTGAAGTCTCTCTCTCGGACATAATCACTCACCACCTTCCACGCTTTCTTTTGAGAGGGAGTGGACCCGTGAGAGCCGGGCTTGAGTGCCTTGAACCAATCGGGGACTTTATAGGGAGGACGCTTCTCTTTGCGAGGTTTCTTTGCGGCGTTCTTTTTTGATCGCGAGACGATGGAGGAGAAGTCGGACATGTACACATTTTATCACACTTGCACGACAAAATGAAAGGAGTATAATGAGTGAAGCCTTCGGGTTACCTTTTGTGTTCTCTAATTGCTCACTCACTCACAAAAGGGGGTGGGCGATTAGAGAAATTAGATAAACCGAAAGACTAAATTATTAGTTCATTTTTGGTTTATGGCAAATCCACAACTGGAAAACGGACATGTGAAGATCGCAAATGACATATTTGACGCTCTTGCACGTATTCGTATTTCTGGTGAAGCACGCCAAGTTCTTGACGTGATTATCAGAAAAACATACGGCTTCAATAAAAAAGAAGACGCTATTTCTCTTTCTCAGTTTTCTTTATTTACTGGAATGGGAAGAAATGATGTTTGTCGTGCATTAAATAAACTTGTTTCAATGAATCTTATTCTCAAAAAAGAGACTACTATTGCAAATTCATATAGATTGAATAAGGATTTTGACACATGGAAATCATTAGCAAAAAAGAGACCCCAGTCTCAAAAAAGAGAATCAGGTAGTCTCAAAAAAGAGAATAATCGTACGCAAAAAAGAGACATACAAAAGACAGTAACAAAAGACACTATTACAAAAGACAATACCGATGCAAGCATCGGAGTGGAAAAACCAAAGTTTTCTACAATGGGAGCAGAAATCATCAAATCCTTTGAATCCGTTAATCCTAATTGTAAACGGTTTTATAACAATCCTCCTCAGCGTGGAGCGTGTGACCGACTCATTGAGCAATACGGACTTGAGCGTGTTTTGAAGGTTGTGGCGTTTCTTCCGAAGTCGAATACTGTTTCATACCTTCCGACAATCACTACACCAGTTCAACTTGAGGAAAAATGGGTTGCGCTTGAATCGGGAGTATTAAAGCAACGATCAAAAACTATTAGCACCGGAAAAGGAATAGCATAAACATATGAACTATTATCGTGTCAAAACAGGGTTCAACGCAGACGATTTTATCAGCATTGACGAAAGTGAACTTGCAATGGCTCTCCGTGCACAAATCACAGGAAGAGTTGGAGTATTCGAGCAAGGGACAATCTCAGGAAATCACATCATTTCCATCATACCAGACTACCAACGAGCAATGGGATACCATCGAGACTACCACCTCACTGGCGAGGATTATAATTACATTGGAACGAAAGTGGATGAGCACCGACTGTTTTTTGAAACAACGAAGACAGAAGTGTTTGCACAAATCGAAGGAAAAAAACTTTTGAACTGACTTATCCACAGGTATCTTCCCAAGCATCTTTCATTTCATTCCCTTCATGGTAAAATAAGCAAGTGATATACCTCGTCCACAAGCAATCAAGAGCAACGATGCAGATTCCGTTTGAATTAAAACCAACGAAAATAAACATCGAGAAAATAAAATTGAGATTCCCTCATTGTTTCATTGTTGATTGGTCCCAATACCTCTTTTATGTCAAAACAAACCAAGAAGAACACGAAAACCGCAGATATGAAGACATTAAAAGAACTCCAAAAGGATTTTACTGGCACGCAAAGTATCTCGATGAGAGAACAAGCAGGATACATCAAACAAATGAAAGAAAAACTTGTCTCGAATGTGGAGAAGATATCGGAAGTTCACGAAGGAGAGTCTACTGCTGCGGAGAATGCGCACGAGAACATAATCGCACAGTTGGAAAAGTTGCTCGAAAGGTGGAAAGCAGGAAAACCCACTCGGTCGAGGTGGATAGCATATCAGCAGGAGAGTAGGAGGTTGATTGCGGAGATGAAAAGTGGTAGAATGTGAACATGACAGCGACAAAACGCGCACCACGACCAGGTGAAGGAAGACCATCGAAGTACGATACTGACATCATTGATAAAACTTCGGCATACTATGACAAAATGCTTACTGCTCACAAAGCTGGGGAGGTTGGTTTTCCAAGTATAGCAGAGCTTTCTCTAGAGATCGGGGTATCTCGAAAAGTAATTTATGAATGGCTAAAAGACGAAGACAAACAACAGTTTCGTAACATCTGTGAAAAAATCCTTGCATTACAAGAGCTTTCCCTTCATGATAACGGACTCATTGGGAAATTTAATGCGACAATCACCAAGCTTATGTTGACGAAACATGGCTATGTCGAAAAGACAGAGCAGGATATTACTTCCGGTGGTGAAAAGATAGCTCCTGTGCTTGTAAAATTTATAGATGGAAATACTGATCCCAAGTGAATATAAGCCGCTTTTCAAAGATGATTGGCGTGAAGCCGCAATCTATGGCGGTAGATTTTCATTAAAGTCTCATACAGTTGCTCGGTATCTCCTCATCCAAGCAAGATTAAAAAAGACCCGCATTGCTTGTTTTCGTGAGTTTCAAAACTCTATTGCCGACTCCTCTCATCAACTTCTTGCTGATCTCATTCGCCAGTATGAGTTACATGATTTTCAGGTAACAAATAACTCAATCATTAATACGTTGAATGGTTCAGATTTTCTGTTTAAGGGATTGCACAACAACGAGCAAAGTGTGAAGTCAACTGAAGGGATTGATATTGCGTGGGTTGAAGAAGCGCAGACAATATCTAAAGAATCACTTGAAATTCTCACCCCGACGGTTCGCAAGGAAGGTTCAAAGATCATTTACACATACAATCGTCTCCTTGAGGATGACCCAGTGCATCAGCGTCTCGTTATTGATGGAAGACCGAATACGCTTATCATTAATGTGAATTATGATATCGCGCTCAAGTACGACATGATGCCGGAGGTCATTCGTCTTGAAATGGAAGATGACAAAGCTCGTAGACCGTCATTGTATAAACATAAATGGCTTGGAGAACCGAATAGTTTAGAGCGTAAAATCTATCGAGATTGGGCTTTCATTGAAACAGTACCACATGAGGCGAGACTAGAAAGGACGTGGCTTGATTTTGGATACACGAACGACCCGACAGCGATCGGACGCATTTATTACTACAACGGAGGATATATCTTTGATGAAGAAGTGTATCAAAAGGGATTAAGCAATAAACAGATTGCGGATATTCTCTTAAACCTTCCAAGGAATAAAACTCTTGTGATCGCAGACTGCGCTGAGCCGAAAAGTATTGATGAGTTACGCATGTATGGGGTGAACATTCAACCAGCCGTGAAAGGGAAAGACTCGGTATTCTTTGGTATCCAAACCATTCAGAATCAGCAAATAAGCGTAACAAAACGCTCATTGAATATCATAAAAGAGTATATGAATTATCTCTTTATTGAGGATAAGGACGGAAGGGTACTGAATGAACCTGAGCCGGGGTTTGACCACCACATGGACGGAGCACGGTACGCGATGACTTCACTTGTTCCGATCCTTGCTCGTAAAGAACTCATGGAACAAATGCCGTTTATTATTGACACTCGAGAACCAAAGAATCCCGCAAGATGATTGTTTTATTATTTTATGCTATAATACACACAATATGAAGAAAACTTCGACTAAAAAGGACGATCTTGTACATCTCTGCTTGGAGTATGGACGCGAGCAATTTGTGGGGAAGGGAAAGGATATCTATGAGGCGTTCGAGAACCTTGATAAGCCGACGAAAATCTATAAGTCCGCAGTTATGATTATCCGACGCGGTGATGTTCATATTTCAAAAGTGATTGGAATGAATGCACACAAACGTCTCATGACACACGGTCCTACTCGTTCCGCGTGGCTCAAATTATTTGA
>CAZSQH010000050.1:0-3877 GCA_964608655.1 uncultured Candidatus Saccharibacteria bacterium
AAGGATACGAATACAAAAATAGGTTTTGCTATACTCAGACAATGACGAAACAACTTACTGTATATACTGACGGAGCGTCACGGGGGAATCCTGGGAAAGGCGGATGGGCAGCGATACTCATGACAGACAAAGAGGCGATAGAGATTGCAGGGCGGAAAGATGATGCGACAAACAACCAAATGGAGCTCGAAGCCGTGATCCAATCGCTTACACTGGCAACAAAAAAATTCAAAGGATACTTGGTTGTATTGCACGCAGACGCAGCATATGTGCTAAACGGTATCAACTCATGGCTTGATGGATGGGTGCGTAATAACTGGATAGCGGCAACAACTAAAAAACCAGTTGAGAACAAAGCACAGTGGCAAAAACTACTTGAACTTCGAGACGAACTTGGTCGAAACTTGCAGTTGGTAAAAGTAGCGGGACATAGCGGACACGATTTCAATGATCGTTGTGATGAACTTGCAGTTGCTGCTGCGCTTGGTAAAAAACCGATACTCTTTAAAGGAAAGTACACTGCGTACATCGGCTATCTCGCTGAAAATCCTCCAAAATCTCCAGCAAAAAAGCCTTCCTCAGCAAACAAAGGAAAAGAGGCGTATTCGTATGTTTCTCTCGTAAATGGGAAAGTGTATGTCGATAAAACATGGGGCTCGTGTGAAAAGCGTGTAAAAGGAGCAAAAGGTGCAAAGTATAAAAAAGTATTTTCAAAGACAGAAGAGACAGACCTTGTGCAAGACTACACACTCGCTTCTCTTCGCTAGCCGGTAACAATTTTTATATAGCAGTTCTTCTGAATTCACCATATACTTTTGTGTATGGTTGAGCTTATTGCGCTCATGGTTACTGTTGGTGCGTTGTTATACCACCATGTGTACGATGGTTTTTCTCTACTTATTCTTATAGCAATATCGTTTATATGTTTTGGGTGGTTTGTTTTTAGAACGTACAAAGCAATACTTTTTTATATGGTCTTAAGTAGTTCGTTACTTCTTGGCGCAACTACTTTTTGGGTGAAAACTCCCGTTATTCCTGAGCAGCTTTTCGGTTCCCGCGCATTTGATGCAACAATAGTTTCTGTTGATCGTCAGATAGATAAAACAAATATTATAGTGAGAGAAAGTATAACAAAGAAGCTTCTTCGACTTTCTCTCTATGAGGAGGTGCCGTATCTTCCAGGAGACATTGTCGCTGTGCAAGCTACTGTTGAATATCCAGAATCTTTTATTACTGACACAGGTCGAGTCTTCGATTATCCTCACTATTTAAAGAGTAAAAATATTGTAGGGATCGCTCAGCGTCCAATTGTTTCTTTACAAACAGAAGGAGATGTTTCTGTTTCTAGAATAGCAACCACTGTTCGTTTTCTCATAAGCGATACTCTTGCTCAGAACATTTCTTTTCCTGTTGATGGAATTATTTCTGGAATGACGGTGGGCTATCAGGGGAGTATTCCACAGGATATAAAGGAATTATTCCGTGACACTGGAGTACTCCACCTGCTCGTGCTCTCAGGATATAACATTACACTACTCGCTAGCTTTCTTGGAATTGTATTGAAATTTTTACCATTTCAAATACGTACAATAATTAGTATTATTGCCATCTTTATACTTGTAGTTATTAGTGGAAGTGGAATTGCAAGCGTGCGTGCAGGAATCATGGGAGGGATTGCACTTTTTGCAGGATTAGCAGTACGAACCTACCAACCTCTTCGTGCACTGGTACTTGCTTATCTTTTCTTTTTCTTTATTTCTCCAACGACCATTTTATATGACCCAGGATTTCATTTATCATTTCTTGCAACAACATATATGGTACTTATATTTCCAAAGATAATGAAATGGTTTCATCCGTTGCAATCATCTTTAAAGACAATGTTTCGAGAGTTATTTGCACTTTCAATAAGTATCCCTATTTTTATACTTCCATACATAATGTATTTTTCAGGAGAATTCCCTCTTTCTTCTCCTATTGCAAATATGGCGTTTGGAATTATTGCACCACTCCTTATGATTCTTGGAGTAGTAGTACTCCTGTTTTGGTGGATACCACCTTTTGCACTTTTTATTGGTGGTATCTCCTCATCAATCGGTGAGTTTTCTTTATTACTCCTCGAAAAACTTTCGACCGTTTATGTGTGGCAAACTCCCAGTATTCCTTGGTGGGGTGTGGTGCTTGTATATAGTTTTTTTATGGGATTCTTTTTTCGTAAAGAAATTAAACGTTTCCTTTTGCGGTTACAAAATTTACTTCTGCCTGTTTCCAGTTCATTTGATTCATAAAATCAAGAACGTACTGTTTTTTCCCTGATGAAAAGTAGTCTCCAACATAGGCGTGTTCCCACATATCAAGTGCAATCACAAGCGAACATCCCGCAAGGTATCCGAGGTGTTGTTCATCAACCCATGCGTGTATGAGTTGCTTTGAAATAGGATCCCAATAGAGTATTGCCCATCCAACCCCCCTTGTAAGTGCAACAGCCATAAATTCTTCTCTCCACACATCAAGAGATCCCCACTGAGACTCAATCGCTTTTACTAGCGCTGAATCAAATTCTGGAGCAGATGCACCTTGAAGAAGTCCAAAATAACACTCGTGGTTGCGCATACCACCCCATTCAAACGAAAATCGGCGCAGTAATTCATTTTTTATATATGCAGCGCTATTTCCCTCTTCCATTTTTTTTGTAAGAAGATCAGTGATTAGATTTACATTTTTAACATACCCAGCGTAGAGCTTCAGGTGCTCCTCAATGGTTTTTGGGCTGATACCTTGGAGTTTTGGTATAGAAAATTGTTGTTCAGTATACATAGAAGGGAGTATAGCAATGATATACAATGTTGAATATACATGAATAGAAAGGTAACAGTCCTAGCATTCCTCTTTTTACTTTCAGTGCTTTGCTTTTTGACCTATCTACTTATGGTGCAACCAAAAAATGATGTTCTTACAAAAGTGTCAATGCTTGATGTTGGACAGGGAGATAGTTTTCTTATCCAAGCAGCAAACGGAACTCAACTACTTATTGACGGAGGAAAAAATGATGCAGTATTGCGAGAGCTTTCTAAAGTAATGCCAAACGGGGATCGTTTTATTGATGTAGTTATTGCAACACATCCAGATGCTGATCATATCGGAGGATTACCATTAGTATTTTCTCGATATCGTGTTGGATTGTTTCTTACAACACAAGCAGAAAGTGAATCTGAAATATTTGAACACTTACATAAAACTATCATAGATAAAAACATTCCCGCATATTATGTTCGTTCAGGAATGAATATTTCACTAGATACTACACTTCCAACATATTTCTCAGTGCTGTTCCCTGACAGAGATACAACAGGGTGGGAGACCAACACCGCTTCTATTGTTGGTAGATTACAGGCTGGACAGAGAAGCGTATTGTTTACCGGCGATGCCCCTGCGAGTATTGAAAATAATCTTGCAAAAACCAATACCGATTCGGTTGTTGTTGATATTTTAAAAGTGAGTCATCATGGATCAGGGACTTCTTCAGACGAGCAGTTTTTACGAATAGTCTCTCCTGAACTTGCCCTCATTTCAGCGGGAAAGAATAATCGTTACGGACACCCCTCTCCAGAAGTAATGAATCGAATGAAACAATTAGGGATTCGTACTGTTTCCACCCAAGAAAATGGGACATACACTTTAAAAACAGACGGGGCGCATTGGTTTACAAAGTGATATACTCTATTTACTATGTCATTTGGAATTGAAGGAAAGCAACAACCGCACTGGAGCAAAGAACACCTCTCGCTTGCGATGAAAAAATTGCAAGAAGCACCACCAACGGTTGGTAAAGAAGGGAACACGGGTGAAAAAGAAGGAAAGTACACCATAATGGGGT
>CAZSQH010000051.1:0-3742 GCA_964608655.1 uncultured Candidatus Saccharibacteria bacterium
TTTTTGAACATACTCTGAAAAAGAAACTTGTTCCAAACACGTAATCGTACTTTCTTTTATTTTCCCGTGCTGCAAAGGAAGTGTACTAGGAAGTGTACCTGTTCGTGCATGAATAAATAGGGGAACTCCCTCTATTGTTTTTGAAGAAAAAGGAGGATATGAGAGAATTTCTTTTTCTATCACATAAAGCGCCTCGGTGACTGATTCTTTTGTAACCACAACATCCCCTTTTGAAACGAACTCATCAGTAACCATCCCAAGTGTGTCATACGTATCAGTAGCAATTCCAAAAAGTACCGTATATTCATACACCTTATCCATCGCACTGTAATATTCTTTTTCAAAACGTTTTTCACCAGTAAGAATAATGACGATACCTTCTGCCATAGGATCAAGCCTCCCTGCATACGTACAAGGCACTACATCGGCACAGTTTAATTCTTTTTTAAATCTCTCAATACATTTTGCCAATGTTTCTCCACGATGTTTCCAGATAGAAAAAACGTCTTTTGTTATTTGACGAGTGCTTCTTTTTGAGCTATTATAAGAGTTCATTATCGTACTACCATAGCAGTCTTGAAGGAGCGAATCAACAAACAAATACGTGCAGAGGAGCTTCGTGTTATCGATGCTACAGGAGATAACCGAGGAATAATGAAACTTGCGGAAGCTTTGGCGCTCGCCGAAACAGAGGGGGTAGATTTGATTGAAATTGCTCCTCAGGCAACACCTCCTATCGCCAAACTCATGGAGTGGGGTAAGTACCAGTACGAACAGAAAAAGAAGCTCCAAAAAGCAAAAGCTGGCGCAAAACCATCTGAAACAAAATCAATTCAAATAAAGATAGGCACTGGGGATCACGATCTCGATCTTAAGGCAAAAACAGCCTCAAAATGGCTCAAAGAAGGTCACCGCATAAAGGTGGAATTGTTTCTTAAAGGGCGTTCTAAGGGTATGCAAGAGGGGTTCCTCAAAGAGCGCCTTGATAGAGTCTTGCATTTTATCACTGAACACTATAAGATAGCGGAATCCCATAAGCGCTCTCCTAAGGGCCTTACAATTGTGATAGAGCGAGATAAGGCACCAAAATAGCAATGTCAACTACAAAAACCAACAAATCATTCACGAAACGACTTAAACTTACCAAGACTGGTAAGGTGCTTGGTCGCAAACCAGGGTTTAACCACTTTAACGCAAAACAGTCCCGCACGAAGCAACTTACTGGAAAAAAGGGGGTAGAATTTACGATTGGCGCTAAAGATCTTGCTCGATTTATCCCTCATAAATAATTTTTAATACACTACTATGACACGAGTAAAAGGAGGACAAAACGCATTAAAACGACGACGAAATGTACTTGGGATGACCAAGGGATACCGTTTTGGTCGTTCCACAAAAGAACGTCAGGCACGTGAAGCTATTTTTCATGCTGGGACGTACGCATTTGCACACCGTCGAGATAAGAAAAATGATCAACGAAAGCTCTGGGAAGTTCGGATTAACGCAATGGTTCGTGAAGAAGGTATGAGCTACTCAAAGTTCATCGGGGCACTCAAAAAAGCAAACATTGCCCTCGATCGAAAAATCCTCTCCGAACTAGCCCAAAACAAACCTTCTACATTTAAAAAAATTGTTGAAAAAATAAAGTAAATTAAAAATCTCCTTATATAAGGAGATTTTTAATTTATCAATTCTTAACAGGAAACTATTCGACTTTAATTTTTGTTTCCCAGGACTCAGGAGGATTACCACTAGCTGCGATAAAACGTACTGTCAAGATTTTCCCTTTCAGATTTGAAGGTATGTTAATTTCATGGCGAATATCTACATACTGATTTGTATATTCTTCGTTAATTGCGCTAACCATTCTTCCATCATAAGGATAGCCAGGTATACCAATCATAACTTGTGTCGCTCCATCATACACTTCAAAATACACAGCGCCTTCCACAAACAATCTGTTCAGTACTTTTGCAGTAATCACATTATTGCCAACTCTTAAAACCTTTGGCAACAAATCAACAACCGCATCAGTTATCGCTATACCGCACTCTACATTCTGATATTTTTGTCTTAATTCTTCATTTTGTTCAAATTGATTATTATTTATACTCCACTTGTATGCAACAAATGAATTACAAACATAGGCCGGTTTATCAACACCTACATTATTTTTTGAAAAAATATAAAATCCTGACTCTTTAGGTAATAACATATATCCATTTTGATATTGTGCTCCAGATGCTTGAGTAAGTGTCGCCAAGTAAAGTTTTTCATCTATTTGTTTTTGTTTAAGAGCTATAATTTCTCCAGAAACATCTCTTCCAAAAATTGTTACAGAATTGCCTGTAGCTCCTTCGCCAGTTACATAAAGACCTTCTGATATCCCATCACCAGTAAGATCAACTTCTTGGACAAAAGAAATAATAGATTGATTTATTTCTTTACTAGGATCATTTTTAAATGCAGTGATAATTTCATTTTTTGACACAGATTGCCATCCATTCTGAATCTGCGTTTCCTTACTATTTTTATAAATTGTTGAGGCTACATTTTTCTTGTTATTAAAATATGAATAACTAAAATATAAAATTCCAACAGCTAAAACTATTATTAAACCTTTCTTCATAATCATATTGTACTATTTTGTCAGTATCTCTGCCCCAGTTTCGGTGATCAGGACCGTATGTTCAAAATGGGCGGCGCGGGAGTGATCTTCTGTTATAAGTGTATAACCATCATCAAGCAATATAACCTCTTCACTCCCTCGTGTAATCATTGGTTCTATTGCAATTACCATACCCGGCTTCAACTTCTCTCCTCTTCCTGGTTTCCCATAATTGGGAATATATGGGTCTTCGTGAATGGCTCGTCCTACCCCATGCCCTGAAAGGGTACGTACGATGCCAAATTTGCGCATATCAATCGCTGATTCTATTGCGTATCCAATATCCCCAACCGTTCCTCCTGGCATCTGTATTGCATCTATTCCTGCTTGAAGCGCTTCTTGTGCAGTAGCAATAAGTGCTTTATCTCGTGCGGTAATTTCACCAACAGCAACAGTGACCGCGTGATCAAGATACACTCCTTCAAAATTGATTCCTAAATCAAGAGAAATAATATCTCCATTTTTTAATACTCGTTTCCCAGGGATCCCATGTACTACCTCATCATTTACAGAAGTAATCAGTGCATTTGGATATGGCCGATCTGCACCATCAGGTTTATATCCTAAAAACGCTGGTTTTACTCCTTCTTTTTTGATAAGAGTCATCGTAAGTTGATCAAGAAACTCTGTAGTAACTCCTGGAGTAACCGCTTCTGCAACCTGTTTCAAAATACGCGCAAGTACAGGCCCCCCACGACGAAGTCGCTTTATTTCACTTTCTGTTTTTATAATAATCATAGTGTGATAGTTCCGTTACTGTAATTGTAATTCTCGACAAATCTCTTCGTGAACCGCTTCTATAGTCTGTTCTCCTGCAATATGATGAAAATGTACTGATGGATCATTTTTTAACAATTCAATAGTAGGAATAACGCTTTCGTGGAACCATTCAATACGTCCCCAAATTTTCTTTTCATCGACATCGTCAGCACGTCCTCGTCCTTTTGTTTTTTCATATGCCCACTCATCCCCTACATCAATATAGATGACATGTGTTTCCCAGTCATAAAAACGACAAGCGGAAAGTAGGATAGGTACTTCATCGGGTACACGAGGTGTCCCATCCATAATGAC
>CAZSQH010000052.1:0-3663 GCA_964608655.1 uncultured Candidatus Saccharibacteria bacterium
ACTCCCCCAGCAACAGCAACGTTGAGTGATTCTTTTTTTCCTTGCATAGGAATCTCTGTAACAACATCCGCGAGATCAATAATTTCTTTTGCTATACCATCAACTTCATTTCCTAAAATGAAGACGGTAGGAAGTTGTGGAATAATTTTTTTATAGTCAACACTTTTTTTTGCTTGTTCGATAGCAATTATTTGATAGCCCTGTTTTTTCAAGTGCACAATAAGTGCGTGTGTATCTTCTATTTTTTCCCATGGGATTGTTCGCTCTGCACCAAGTGCTGTTTTTGCAATAGCGCCAACCGGCCTCCCAAATCGATCAATAGGACTTGGGGTAATTCCCCCAAGATATAGTTTTTCTATCCCTACAGCATCTGCAGAACGAAATAGCGACCCTACATTTTGATTGCATCGTATATTGTGAAGAAGTAGTATTTTAGACGGAAGTATATTTGATACCATAACAATTGCATTGTATAGTTTCTGACGCATTTTGCAAATTCCTTTGTGGAATATGCCCCGTTAGCTCAGTTGGTAGAGCAGCTCCCTTTTAAGGAGACGGTCGCAGGTTCAAATCCTGCACGGGGCACCAAACTAAAAACACTTCACTTCTTGTGATGTGTTTTTAGTTTCTTTGTATCTACGGGAGCACGACAACTGCTTGTCGTGCGTCAGGATTTGAACGCCGGAGCAGTGATTCACGAGTACGTGAATCAGGCGAGGCGGTGCCCAGACCGAGGCGAGTGACTGACAAGCCGAGAGTCGAGGGAAAAATTCCTGCACGGGGCACCAACCCTGAACTTTAGTGCCCACTAAATATAAACGTATAGACAATCGCAACTACAATACCCACAACGAGTGGTTTCCATTTTTTGTGATTGAGATTTTCATTTTCTTTATGATGATCAGTAAACAAAAACTCAGTGATGATAAATGAGTATGCAAAAAGCGTCACCACATCGATACTTCCCTCATGATCGTGAAGGATATATGTTCCAAAATAACCAAACGTAACACCCATCGAAATACCAATAAGCGCGGTAACTATAATTAACCATGGCTTTCGAATTCCCATTTTTGCAAATGCAATAATAAGTGCCCATTGTCGGATTACTTCGTGAAGAAAAATCCCAATTATTGCAATAATACCAATAGCAACACCTCCCCGAAGAAACGTTTCGTACAAAGAAAACCCATCAACAGCAGGATGTACGATATTAACAACAAGTAAAAGCACCGGGACAATAACCTGTACCGCTGTTTCTTCAATGCGGTCGTGCACTGTTCGATGCATATACCGAAGTGTTTTTTTTGCAAAAAAGAAACCGATCACAACAGCAAAACACGACAGCAGAAACATTGTCGCTGTCTCTGAAGAATCCTTGAGAATTAAAACACAAAGCACAAGTAAAAATCCGGCAAGAAATCCTCGTATTATTTCTGCATGTACCGTGAGTCTTTTCATATAGAGTAATAGTCGGGCTTGAGTATACGCTCTGCTTAAAATAAATCAATGCTTGCGAAAAATGTTTTTACGCGGTACCGTAATGACTATATGATGAAAAAACATGGATGGTGGATTATAACCCTTGTACTCATTGGCGCACTTGTTGGTTTCTTGGTAGTGCAATCAAAAAAACCAGGAAAGTATGATGCCTTTGCGCAATGCATCACTGATAGTGGCGCAAAGATGTACGCCGCATGGTGGTGCCCACACTGCCAAGCGCAAAAAGCTCGCTTTGGAAAATCAGCACAACTTCTTCCTTATATAGAGTGCCAAACAAAAAGCCGAGAACAATTACAAGTTTGTATTGACGCAGATATAAAAAGTTTCCCAACGTGGGTATTTGCTGATGGTTCACGAACTACTGGTAACCTTGATTTTGAAACTTTGGGAGAAAAAACGTCTTGTGCTGCTCCTGAAAATAACTAATTTCTATGTTTGATACCATCATTGCACTCGGTACGATCGGACTCCAAATTTTTATTGTCATTACTCTCGTAGCATGGGCTGCAAAAGCTCCTTTTGCAGCGGTAATTGCCAAGTACTCTTCGTATATTCTTTCTGTTGTTTTTACAGGAGCAATCATTGGGAGCTTTATTTATTCAGAAGTGTATAGATTTGCACCCTGTGTATTGTGTTGGTACCAACGCATCTTTATTGTTTCTGTGGCGATTCTCTCTATGACAGCACAGCTCACAAAAAGCGCTCTTCTTCGCTTGCAAGTTGTTATTTTTTCAAGTATCGGGCTAGCAATTGCACTATTTCATAAATATATTGAACTTTTTCCAAACAGTGGAGTGAGTGTTTGTGGGACAGACGGTGTTGCGTGTGATACTTTATATGTCTTTCAATTTGGCTACATTACGATTCCTACAATGTCGCTTACTGTTCTTCTTCTTGGACTTATCCTTGCCCTCCTTGCTGGACGTTTTCCACAAGAAACAATTGCACAAAAACAGCAATAGACGCTATAATAGATTCAGACGATCTTTAGAGTCTCCATTATTTACCTGGACTCACCCCAGCTCATGTCTGGTTTTGCTCACCATAGAACGATCTTTTAAAAAACAAACAAAAACAACTCTCATCAATACATAATTAAAGGCCTTCCATAACAGAAGGCCTTTCTCTTTTTTATTACCTACTACTGTAAAATAATTTTCTCAATAACCAACTCAAGTGGAGCACCTGTTTTCCACGCATACGCATGTGCGGTAATCATTGCTCTATAAAGTCGAGTATAGTCACCCTCTTTTTGTTCTTTTGAAGCAAGCGTTCGAAGTTTCCAGTATAAAATTCCAAGAATTGCCTCTATTGGTTGTTCTTGTGTTGCTGATCGATATGCAAGCCACCGTGTTTTTTTATCTTTTGCAGTAAGACATGCGGTAACCGCAAAAATATCATTTACCTGCTTTTTTTCTTTTATTATTTTTGTTGAACGAATAATCGCACCTCCTGATTTTAATTTTGTTATTGTTGGAGTAGAAAGAGTAAATTCTTCAAACACAAATACTGTGGGGCTTGCAGAAAGTTTTTTTATCATTGCTGTGTCAATCTCATTTGCATCTAAAATAAATCTCGCATGAATGATTGGTGTACCTATTGAAAAAAGCGATGGAAAAAGAAATTGTTCAAGATCAAGCAATTGCATTGTTGTATCATCAATAGCAATCACTTCACTTTCCTGAAATTGAGAAACAATTTCATTGAGATGTGTAGCTCGCTCTTCTTTATTATTACCAAGAATAACGTGAATCATTTATATTTTCGGAGTTCGTGATTTGTAAAGATTATAATTTTCTCCAAATGATTGATGGTTAAAGTGTTCGTATTTCCCAAAAAATATATTTGAAATAAGAAAACCAAGCAGTGTCGTTCCAAAGAAAATAAATGATCCAGATATTAGTGTGTACCCAGTAACCAATATTAAAATCCCAAGGTGTGTAGGGTTTCGAACAAATCGATATGGGCCATGTCTAAAAAATTCTGCTGAGTGTGAGTGTGCACCTCGGTGACACTGCCATGTGGTGTATTGTGCCCAAAGCATTAATAGAGGCCCCAACCCCATACACACAATAGCCAGAGGGATTGCTTGTGATGTATCAAACGGAATATATATAAAGAGATCAATAAATAGCCCAAGCAGGCTTGCGACAAAATGGG
>CAZSQH010000053.1:0-3559 GCA_964608655.1 uncultured Candidatus Saccharibacteria bacterium
GTCCACGCCGCAGGCGTGGTGATCTCTCCCACACCACTCACAGACTACACCGCACTTCAGTACGACACGAAGGGCGAGCAGAAAGTTATCACTCAATACGATATGTATTCTATAGATGAAGCAGGTCTGCTTAAATTTGATTTCCTTGGCATCAGAAACCTTTCTATCATCGCCGAAGCTCTCAATCGTATTGAAAGGATCGAGGGTAGGAAGATTAAAGTAGAGGATATCCCAACTGATGACAAAAAGACTTTTGAGCTCCTCTCCCATGGAGAAACTGAAGGCTTGTTCCAGCTAAATGGATCCGGAATGACAGCATTTTTGAAACAACTAAAGCCAAGCACTATTCACGATATCAATGCGATGGTTGCTCTCTATCGACCAGGACCGATGCAATTTATTCCTCAATATATCGAACGAAAACACAAGCCGCAGCTTGTTAGATATCTTGATCCGCTCCTCGCACCAATACTTGAACGAACATATGGAATTTTGGTTTATCAAGACGATCTCCTTGAAATCGCAAGGACAATTGCTGGCTACACATGGGGAGAAGTAGATAAGTTTAGAAAGGCAGTAGGAAAAAAAATTCCAGAAGAAATGGCTGCACAAAAAGAAAAATTTATTGATGGTTGCATTGAACACTCAAAATGGCCGAAGAAAAAAGCAGAAGAATTATGGACGTGGATAGAGCCTTTCGCTGCATATGGATTTAACAAAGCACACGCTGCAAGTTATGGCCGTGTTGCCTATCAAACAGCATACATGAAAGCTAACTTCCCAGTTGAATACATGACGGCAATTTTGACTGCGGAATCTGGAGAAATTGAAAAAGTGGCAAATATCATTGAGGAATGTAAAATAATGAAAATTGAAGTGCTTCCTCCCGATATAAATGAAAGTTTCGGCGGTTTTACCGTCATCGATAACGGAGAAAAAAATACAGATTCAAAATCAAAAAGAGGTATTATTCGATTTGGTCTCCACACTATAAAAAACCTTGGTGCGGATATTACTGACGCAATTATCTCTGAAAGAAAAAAAGGGGGGGCTTTTACTTCGATTGGAGATTTTTTAGATAGAATAAAACACAAAAATTTAAACAAGAAGTCTCTTGAAGCGCTTATTCAATCTGGAGCAATGGATTCGATTGGTGATAGAGGTGAACTTTTTGGCAATATTGAAAATATGCTTACATACAATAAAGCATCTGATAAGGATAAAGACCAACTTTCGTTGTTTGGAGACACTCCAGAATTATTTAATACTAGTTTTACTCTTGAGAAAGTTCCTTCCATTGATCAAAAAACAAAGCTTTCTTGGGAAAAAGAATTACTTGGTTTGTATGTATCAGGACATCCTCTTGATTATCTTAGAGAAAAAATTGAGAAAAATGGCATGTCGATTACGACACTAAAAGAAACACTCTCTCCAGGCATGCCGACAGTATTTGCAGGTATCATTGAAGATGTAAGATTTGCATTTACAAAACAAAACAAAAAAATGGCCTTTGTGAAGGTTGCAGATTATACAGCAAGTATAGAGTTTGCTCTCTTCCCTACTTTAGTTAAAGAACACGAAGAATTACTCCAAAAAGAAGCGATCGTGGCAATACGGGGACGTATTGCTGAAAGAAACGGACAAAAAACAGTTACGGTTGAAGGAATAAAAGCTTTATAAGTCTAAATAAGTACAACCACTTACTTTTGAAGTATCACCGTTGCAATATTTTGAAGTTTATCGCAATCAAGGAGAAATGTAGCAGGGAGTGAAGATGAAGAAAGTTCAACAATCTTAAAACCATATGCTTTAACTGTAAAAGTGCTCCCTAACTTAAAGGTATGAGCAATAGGTGATCTATTATCAACCATAATTGTTACAGGATTTTTATACGTAAGTATTCCAGGTGTTGCTTGGCATTGTTGATTTACTTGTATTATACGATTCTTGTATTTTACAAGTGCTTGTTGGTATGTAAGTGAAGCTGATGAAGTAGTTGTTTTTGTGTTTTGCTCTTCAGTGGTAAGTTCTTGGTTCTCTTGTGGTAACGGCGGGATGATATCAGAGATATTTGTAGCCTTCTTCTTTGCAATAACCATAATAAGAAGAACAACAACTATAAAGCCTACAATCATCCAAACTGCCATTTTATTTTTTTTCTTTTCCATGTTTCTTTCTGTTTTCTTACCTTAGGGCTAATACTAATTACGGTGCATTATCTACATACAGTATATCATCACGCTATCTGTTTACCGATACATATAGTATGGGTATGTGTAGTTGTATGAATAACCATACTCTGGATAATATGTGCTCGTATAACCACCATTATAAGGAAGTGAAGGTGAGTATATTCTTGGTGATGCTACATAAGAATACCCTTGATACATTGGCACCCCTGGCTCATAGATAACCGGTTCTGCAATATATGAATAGCCATACATACCGTATCGTCCTCCGCTCCCGTAGTATGGGTATCCAGACTGGGAACCATAGGCATAAAAACCAGAAAATGAATGATAATAATTATAGGGATTTGAATAATATGAATCGTAATTTGGACATCCGTAACACGCAAAGGAGGCCTCAGGAGCACTAAAAAACAAAAATCCCGTAAAGATAATTACGATAGAGAATATGTACTTTTTCATATTATTCTTCATATTTTGTATACTACACCTTTTGGTAGACATGTAAATAGGACCACTTTTTAAATAAAAGTAAATGCGTGGCCCATCTTATTTCCTCTTCCTGTTCGTCCAATACGATGAATATAGGTATCATATGTTGACGGTACATCATAGTTTATAACGTGAGTGATATCACTGATATCAATACCACGAGCTGCAACATCTGTTGCAATAACAATATGAATTGATCCATCTTCAAGTGCCTTAACTGCTCGAGCTCTTTCTCTGTTTCTCATGTCACCATGAAGCGCCAGAGCTTTGAACCCGCGTGCTCGTAACTCTTTTGCGAGCTCATCTACACTTCTTTTCATTTCTCTAAAAATTAAAACCTTCTTAAGCTCAGGACGGATTAATAAATCATGAAGCATATCAATTTTCTTTGATTTGTCTGCAACACGAATAACATCTTGTTCTACTGAGCTTGCTGTATCACGTGTCTTCACACTAATTGATATTGGATCCTTTAGGAAATCGTGGCACAGCTTTTTAATTTCTGGTGAAAGGGTCGCAGAAAAAAAGAAACCCTGCCTCTCTTTTGGTATAAGACCTAAAATGTATCTCATATCGTCCACAAATCCCATATCAAGCATTCGATCTGCTTCATCAAGCACCACAGAACCAAAGTGACTCATCGCAAGTTTCTTCTTATTTATTATATCTTTCACTCTTCCAGGAGTACCAATCACAACATGGACGCCTCTTTCGAGTTCTTTTATTTGTTTAAGAATCGGAGCCCCACCAACACAGGAAACGGAATATAATTTCATACCTTTTGTAAAGGCTTTGAATTCTGTCTCAATCTGGAGTGCTAACTCTCGCGTTGGGGCAAGAATAAGGGCATAATGTTTTCTGTCATCTACTAATTTATT
>CAZSQH010000054.1:0-3513 GCA_964608655.1 uncultured Candidatus Saccharibacteria bacterium
CCACTCATTGGACCTTTTCTTCGCAAGCTCGAAAAGTTCTCAATGAGTCTTGCGTTTGGGTCCCTTCCCAAACTCACCCCTCTTAACAATCTTTAAAAGCGGGCGTCCCCACTATAGATCATAGGGCCAATGCAGAACATTCTAACAATATTTTCAAAAAAATCAAATGAGCCACCCTACTATGGTGGCTCATATAAGTCAGTTTTGTATCATCCACTCTTTATCTTGGATAAGACGAGTGGTGTATACAGTTTTTTCATCGATCTCTTTCTCTTTGATTAAAAAGAGCTTGTCTTGCTCATGTGGAGTGTAATAGTGCACAAGAGCACCCGCTTCCAATAAATTGCGACGCAAGCATCGCAAAAGTGGTGTATATCCAAACACCCAAAGTGTTGGTTTTTCACCAGTAAGGCACTGGGCGATGATTTCTTCTTGGTATCGATTAATATACAGCGGAGTAAGTGGGTCGCAATCGCTAAAATAATAGTCGCTTGTAAAAAAAGAAAACGCAACCGGGTGTTGCTGATACAAAGGCATACCGTCTCTGTTGAGAATGGTCAGACGATGCGCTACAGCCAGTGGAAGCAGTACACACCCTACAGGTATTTCTCCAGAAGCAAGGAGTGATTCTTTATTACGGAATCCCAACACGTTTAAGACATCATCCATTTTCTTTACAGGAAAAAGGGTGATATCCGCTTGTTTAAAAGAGCAGTTGTTTATCATAGAAGTTATTTTTTAACGTTATAGCACACAATACATGATTGGCAAAAACCAAGCTTGCTTGCTATGATGGGCTCTACGAGCGAGCGATTAGCTCAGATGGTTAGAGCGCAGCATTGACATTGCTGAGGCCACAGGTTCGACTCCTGTATCGCTCACAAAAAAGCCGGACTACTACAGTCCGGCTTTTACCATTTACCCAATCAAGAATTCAAAACAAGGATCAAACGGCGCTTCAATTTGCACCTCAACTCCTAATCCTACAAACATACTGGTAAGACAACGAATCATGTAATCAAAATCATGATGTTCGATGTCAAACTCGATTTTGTCAGAAGATGGCATTGTGTAATTTTCCATCTTTACAAAACAGTCTCTAAACGCTTTCGTAATAATCTCTTGTAGTGATTCTTGTTCCCCATCAATGATGGAGTGTCTAAAATGAACAACAGTGTGTCGCATGGACTTAAAACATTTGGTTTTAAGCCTCGCCATAAGCTCTTTCTTCTTTCGCGGGGTCGAGCTTAATCGATGCTCTTTTTATAGTATTTCAATCAATACTCCTCTCTAGCCGATGTACACCCGTAGGCGACTAGTTGTTTATGCTTAGAAAAGCACTACGTACTGACTAACGGTCATTGTACTATATAGTATTACAATTGTCAATATCAACTTCCCGTATACCCTCGCAATGATTTGACGGAAAAATACAATGCAACAAGAAAAAGAATTGCGATTGCCTGATTCAAAAAGAGCAGTCCTCCCCCACTCATCTGGGCACGCATAATAAACCAACTGATATAAATAAACACCCCGAGTCCAATTGTTGCTACCCACACATTTAACAATAATGAGCCTCTTTTTTTCGGGTTTGTATACCCAGACGCAATCCCAAGAATCACAACCCCAAAGATTGGATAGAGTACGGGAAGATTGAGCGTTTGCGTTATCATTGGAAGGCCAAGAAGCATAACCACCCCGATAACAATAAAGATGATCCTTGTAATATCACCATAGTAGTGCGGAAGAGGTTGTTGATGGGAAAACATAGACATATGATTTTGTGATTGTTATAAAAGCATAGCGGGTCTAATTAATAATCCTGTTGTTTACTCATTTCTATTGTACCTCCATTTTATGTTGCAATACAAGAACTTCAGTATGCCATCTAAAAACCGCCCTCGGGCGGTTTTTAGATTTTTTACTTAAACCATTCAGTTTTCCATTTATTCATCATTTCAATTTCGACTGTTTGCGCTTTAATGATGTCATTTGCAAGTTTTATAAGTTCAGGACGTTGTGAGACTTCAAGTACTTTCTCTGCCATATCCACTGCCCCTTCGTGGTGTACGATCATTTCTTTAAGAAACGCTTCATCAAATTCGTCCCCTGTTTTTCCTTCAAGTACCGCGTTCATGTCGTGCATCATTGCCTCCATGTTTCCCATATCTCTATCATGCATCATGTGCCTTCCTGGCATTATATGCATTCCTTCACGGGGAGTAGCATTCATCCCCCACGCTACCCATCCTGCAAATATCCCCACCGCTCCTGCAAGTACAATAGTTCCCCATTTGTTTTTTTCCATACTAATTGTTTTTAGATAAATAATAATTACATCGACATGTGTGTCGTCTGATTATACCCAAATACTTCTTGGCTAACCATGCTAAATATCATGTGTAGCACAACTCCAATAGCAATACGATAGTTCATCATATAGGTGAAACATATCATTTATGGGATAAAGTACTATACGCCAATATTTGACATATTTGATTTAGTATTTTAAAATAAAAGAAACTACTATCATATGTGGATGTACCTTCGATTGTTGCTCCGTCCTGCACTTATTGGTGTCGTCGGCGTAGTTATATGGTATTTTCTTAAACAATGGATCAGTATTGATCCACGTGATCAGGGAGTATTTGAACCCGCGCTTAACATTATCGGCGTGGCACACGGTCTCCTCGCTTCTGCGCAAATTGCAAAAGTAAATGATCAAAACCAAAAGATTCAACAAGCACTTACTCTCAAAAACTGGCAACAGTTTAAAGAGTATGAGTGTCTCCGAATCAACCCAGTGATCAAATTGCTTCTTGCAATATTTTCTCTCATTTTTTTTGCAATATTTGTACTCTATCCGTTTGCAAATATCTACACAGGAAAAATAGTCGTATGGGCAACCATGTTTGTACTTTATCTCTTATGGGAAGTTGCTTACGAGCTTGATGATCCATACCATGGAATATGGCGAGTAACAAAAAAATCTGTATTTACTACATTCGAAAGTCAAATGACCGTTGAAGAAAAAGAAAAATACGCTGCATAAAATATTCTGTAAAGAAAAAAGCCCGGAATTACTCCGGGCTTGTTTTTTATAAAGAACTTAAGGAACTTTTGTAACTACAATTGAATCACTCTGTGCAATCCATTGCTGTGGCCTCTGAGGATTGACCCAGATAATGTGCTGTGATTGTTGATCAATCAATGCAATTTCTGAATTTACCCCCGAATACCATCCATCACTGTGCTTACTTCTTGTTACTATAGAAGCTCGCCAAAAAGAACGTATACGACCATTTACCTTTTTAATATATGGCCTGATTCCTGTCACTTTACTTTCAGTCCAGTCAGTTGACTGTTTTTGTTCACGAACCCTAGACGGTATTGCGGTTGCACCAATTACTCCATCTTTTTTAGGATCATGAACATAGACGTACACTTTCATTTGCCCATCAGATGGAATAAAGAGACTTGCGACAAGTCCATCTTTTTTTTCATCGTAGG
>CAZSQH010000055.1:0-3499 GCA_964608655.1 uncultured Candidatus Saccharibacteria bacterium
TGGGGAAGGAGTTTGGTGTTACTCGCGAACGTATTCGTCAGATTGAAGCAAAGGTGCATGAGAAACTTCGTCAAAATGATCGGATTCAACGGCTTCGAAATTATTTTGATTAAAACTTATTTTTAGGAAAATAGTACAAATAAAACACTCTGATTGACAGAGTGTTTTATTTTCAGTAGGATTACGAAAAAAATATATGAGCTACACATTAGTGGATCAGTTAAGAGAGGTAACCCAAAAGGCATTAAAAAGAAAACAGGCAGAAGAAAGCAAAACACCAAAAGAACTTTCTTTTAAAGAAAAAGCAGACCAATTTATGGTGAATTTAGTAACAAACCTATTTTCACTTGCCGAAAACGGACTTTCAACTGGTCGTATTATTATGATTGCATCAAGGTCAGAACGTCTTGATGAGTACGAAATGCTCATTAAAGAACGTTGTGAAAAAGCAGGGTTAAAAGTGGAGGTAAAAGAATCATGGACGCTTCCCCCAGGAGACAGAGAATCGGAAGGATTTTATATGTATGTGTCTTGGTGAAATTATAAAACCCCCTCTCCAAAGAGGGGGTTTTTCTTATTTCAGAAGTGAGTCAATTGTTTCTTTCATATATTCAAGAGGCACTGCTCCTGGAATCACTACTTGTTTGCCAGTTTTAGTATTGACAGCAATACTAAATGGAGTTCCTCGAGCGCCAATACGTTTCGCTTCTTCAATATCTGCGTCAACACGCGCACTACTTTCTTCACTTGTCATACAGGTAGAAAATAAATTCTTATCTACTCCTGCTTGCACTGCAAAAGTTACAAGAGATTCATTACTTTTTGCATCCGGACTTAGAGTGATACCAATGACAGTGTCCATGTATTTCCAAAACGATTCCTGTCCGCCAAGTTCACCAACACAATTAAGCGCAACTGCTTCTGTGTATGCATTAGGGTGAAGTGTGGTAAGTGGGAGGAATCGATACGCCCATGCAACTTTTCCTTTATATTCTGAAACAACACTGGTCATCGTCTCGTGAAATTGTTTACAGAATGGACAGTCACTATCTGAATATTCAATAACCACCACCGCAGGATTAGTTCCGCCAGTGAAAAAATCTTGTGGTCGAAGTGTCGCAACATCTGCTGCTACTGTTTTTTGTTCCCCGGTTTGGGTTGCTCCTTGTTGTTTTTCAATAGGTGCAGTTTTTGATCCAGTTGAAAGAATAATAGCGAGTCCTATAATTGCTGCTCCAGTTACAATTGCAGCAGGAATGCTAATACTCATGGGTTTTTTTTCTTTTTGTTCAAAATTTTCTTCCAAAGACGTGTTGTTTTGTTGTGGTTCCATTGCATCAGTATACCGTATAGAACAATAAAAAGCGGTTGAAATAGGAGTGTTTTAATGGTACAATGGTATCTATGGAAATTGGCACCCTTGTTGCCCACAGTGTCGTCTTTTTGGCTGTATACGTACAGCTCTTTTTGCTTGTTACATTTCTTGAAAAAAGGAAACAGCTTAATAAAGAGCAGGTAATAACAAATGTTACTCTTTCTAAATTTCCAACAGTTGAAGTAATTGTCCCAGCATGGAATGAAGGAACAACAGTCCATCCAACTGTAGAATCGCTTCTTGCGCTTGATTATCCAGCAGATAAGCTAAGTCTTATTCTTGTTGACGACGGTTCTACCGATAACACATGGGAAGAGATGCGAAAATACGAAGGACATCCTCGTGTGCGCATTTTTCAAAAAGAAAACGGAGGAAAACATACAGCGGTAAATTTTGGAATAGATCAGTCAAAAGCAGATTTTATCAGCTGTCTTGATGCTGACTCTTTTGTTGCTTCTGATGCGCTGAAACGAATCATGCACACATTCCAGACAAACGCAGAAGTGATGGCAGTTGCACCTTCTATTATTATTCATCAACCTAAAAATATACTTCAGGCAATGCAGCGAGTAGAGTACAACATGAGTTTGTATATTAAAAAAATGCTCTCTTTTTTAAATGCAATTCATGTTACTCCTGGTCCATTTTCAGTATTTAAACGAGAGGTGTTTGAAAAAATAGGAAAGTTTCGAAAAGCACATAATACAGAGGATGCTGAGATTGCATTTCGAATGCAAACAAACCACATGAAGATAGAACACTGTCATCTTGCGCACGTCTATACTGTTGCGCCAGATACTGTAAAGAAACTTTTCAAACAACGATTGCGATGGATTTATGGATTTATTCAAAACGTGATTGATTATCGAAAAGTTATTTTTAGTAAAAAATATGGAAATTTTTCAATGTTCACCATTCCATCAGGTATCATTTCGATTGTCACCATTATCTACATTTTTCTTTCACTATTGGTAACTCTTGGAAAATCGATATATGAAAAGATGGTACAAATTAACACTGTCGGGTGGAGTGCGTCATTTCATATGCCCCAATTTGAATTCTTTTTTATGAACACAAAGACTACAATGATTGTCAGCTTAGTATTGTATAGTTTTGTAGTGATTGCGATTGTGCAAGGGCATCGATTGGCAAAAGAAAAGCGACCATTTAGTAAATATCTCATTCCTTATATGATTGTGTATAGTTTCATTACGCCTCTGTGGTTGATGAAGGCGGTATGGAATAGTGTTGTGGGACGTAAGCCATCATGGCGATAATATAACAGTGTAACTATATGACAGGTTGGAAAAAATATTTTTTTGTACTAGTGCTTACTTGTGGGGTGTTTGCAGTATCATGGTACGTAAGCTCGACGTTTAATCAGCGACGTATTGCTGAAATGCGTGATATTCAACAAAAGATTGCAACAGACATCCTCTCTTCAGAGACAGATTTTTCTCTTCTACAAGAACTTTCTTGTGATGCGATCAATCAAACAATTACCTCAGAGGAGCTTGCAAGTCTTGCGAGCCGCATTTCGTTTACTGAAGATAGTCTTGGGACTGAACAGGTAGAGCTTCTCAAAAAGCAATACACCCTCCTTCAAGTGAAAGATTTTCTTCTTCGCAAACGAATCAGTGAACGGTGTAAAACTCCTCTAACGACAGTACTGTATTTCTATGGGACAGGGGAGGAGTGTAAGGAATGCACAAAGCAAGGGTATGTGCTTGATGCGACGCGGGAAAAATATTCAGAGCTTCGTATTTATTCATTTGATTACAATCTCGAACTCTCTACTATCAGAGCACTTCGATCAATTTATAAGGTCAGCGAACCACTTCCTTCCCTTATCATAAACGGAAAAACGTACGCTGGATTTAAAACCCTTGAAGAAATTGAAGCACTGCTTCCAAAAGAGTTTGTAAAAAAAGCACAGGAAAAAACGCTTCTCGAAGCAAAAAAATCACCAAATAAAGAAACAATAAATGAATAAACTCAACAATCACCATGACAATACTGTGAGCAAGGTTGAAGTCCTTATAGTCCGCCTACACAAGTGATGCAAAAATCAATAAATACTTTACCGCACCAATCACCATGACAATCGTGTATGGAAGGTTGCAG
>CAZSQH010000056.1:0-3482 GCA_964608655.1 uncultured Candidatus Saccharibacteria bacterium
GGCTTCAACAAACGATGCAATAACGATCGCGACTAAAATCAAAAGGATAATATTGGTAAGCTTGAAAAGTAAATACGCACCAACAAGAAATAGGATAATCCGAACAATTGATTCGTTGGTGATGCGGATGGGGGTGGCGTTCATACTTTTGTATCGTAACACTGGAGTTGCTTCTCGTACAGCTTACCCTACTAGCGCTAGGTCTTTTACCGTTATATCTGAAGAGTCAAAAGGTCCTACTACCGCTAAGTTTGCTTTTTTTGCTTGAAAAAGAACCCGTGCAACACGCTTGATATCTGCAGTGGTTACTTTTCGTATCGCACTAATCACCTGCTCTGGTGTTTTTGTTTTTTGATTGAGCACCATCTGTGCCCCATAAAAACTAGCTACATCATCGGAGAGTTCCAGCCCTAGACGAAGTGCTCCTATAGAAAATTCTTTTGCTTTTTTTAATTCATCATCACTCAATGATTGGGTTTTTAATCGAGCGCATTCAGTTAAGATTCGCTTTGTCACCTCGCGTAATCGTGCCTTATCAATCCCTGCACTAATAGTAAATATTCCTTGATCAACAAAACTCTCTTGTCCTGCGGAAACATAGTAGGATGCTCCGAGCTCATCTCGTAGTATCAGTGGAAGACGAGCGCTCATTCCTTTTCCAAGAATAGTACCAATTACTCGAAGCACTGCGCCATCTTTGTGTCCAAGCGGAAATGATCGAAATGCAAGTGCGAGGTGTGCCTGATCTGATTGTTTTGTATGTATTTTTATTTTTGGAATAGTTTGTGTCTGAGTGAACCGTTTTCGCTTTATTTTTTTTCCTTTTGGAGATTTTGAAAAAGCACGACGAGCAAGCTGTACTGCTTTTGCTAAAGTAACCGCGCCAGCAAAAACAATAAGTGTGTTGTTCGGTGCATAGTGACGCTGTCTATATGAAAGAAGATCAGTTTTTGAAAATGAAGCAACTGTCTTTTTTGTACCAAGAATTGATCTTGCAAGTGGGTGTGTATCGTAGAGAAGTTCAAACAGCACGTCATTTACTTTATACGGGATAATATCTTCATACATATTTATCTCTTCAATGACAACTCCTTTTTCCTTTTGGATTTCAGCTTCAGGAAATGTTGAATGAAGATAAATATCTGAAAGAATATCTACAAATGCACCCACGTGTTCGGGATTTCCTTTTATCCAATATCCCGTGTGTTCATGGGTAGTAAATGCATTTGAAAGCGCCCCAAGCGATTCGATCTCTTCAAGGAGTACCTTTGGCGTAGGACGACGAATTGTCCCCTTAAAGGTCATGTGCTCAAGAAAATGAGAAATGCCATTCTCTTTTGGAAGTTCGTACGCAGATCCAACACCAACAAGCACTGACGTGGTTACCGTTTTAGCGTGCGCGTCAGGAACAACGACAATACGAAGTCCGTTAGGTAACGTTTTTACTACTAATGACTGAAACATATACCCTAATTTATTTATTGGACAAGCGCGTTTCTAAAAAATGATTCGAGTGCTGCGATTGACTTCCTCTCTTGCGCTCCTGTGTCTCGATTACGAATCGTCACCGTATCAATAAGTGACTCATTTTCCCCAAGCGTATCAAAATCAATAGTCACACAATAAGGGGTACCTATCTCATCTTGTCGACGGTATCGCTTCCCTATATTTCCATTATCATCCCACGCAACTGCACCAAACTGCTGTTTCAATGCTGAAAAAACTTCACGAGCTTTTGCGACTAGTTCAGGTTTATTTTTCAACAAAGGAGAGACGCAAATCTTCACCGGAGCAATCAAAGGATTGAGTTTGAGATATACACGAGCATCATCTCCTTCTCCGTCTTCGCGGTATGCATCAGCAAGTACTGCAAGTACGAGTCGCTCCACCCCAAATGTGGGCTCAATACAATGAGGTATGAACCTCTCTTTTGTCTCTTCATCAAAGTACGAAAGGTCTACTCCACTTGCATCAGTATGCGCCTTTAAATCATAGTCTGTACGATAAGCGAGCCCGAGAAGCTCTTTTTGCCCAAATGGAAAATCATACTCTATATCAATACTTCGCTTTGAATAATGAGCTCGATCAGTCTCAGGAACTTCTATTTTATGTATACGTTCCTTGCTGATTCCAATTGCGTTAAGATACACCATCTGCTGTTCGTACCACGCATCAAATATACGATTCACTTCATCTTGATTGCGAGGATCAACAAAATACTCTATTTCCATTTGTTCAAATTCTCGAACGCGAAAAATAAAATCACGTGGGGCAATCTCATTTCGAAATGCTTTCCCAATCTGAGCGATCCCAAACGGAAGCTTTGGGTGCATGGAATCAAGTATGTTTTTAAAATTTACAAACATCCCCTGTGCGGTTTCAGGACGAAGATAGGACACTCCCTCTTCGCTTTCAACAGCGCCAACACTTGTCTTAAACATCATGTTGAACTGACGAGCAGGTCCAAACGTTTCTTCTTTTTTGCACGAAGGACACACGCCCGTATCGATTTGATCTTCTCTAAAACGAGCATTGCATGCTGAGCACTCAACAAGAGGATCACTAAATCCACCCACGTGCCCACTTGCCTGCCAAACTTTTTGGTTCATTAAAATAGAAGCGTCCACTGCAAACATATCGATGCGG
Organism: uncultured Candidatus Saccharibacteria bacterium; assembly: GCA_964608655.1. GTDB lineage: Bacteria > Patescibacteriota > Minisyncoccia > Phycocordibacterales > UBA9973 > UBA4124. The sequence continues at coordinate 2,647 of CAZSQH010000056.1, forward strand.
TCATCAACAAACTGTTTCCACCACAATTTTTTTATATTGTTTTTGAGTGCAACCCCAAGAGGACCAAAGTCGTAGGTCCCTGCAAGTCCACCATAGATATCAGACCCTTGGAAGATAAATCCTCTTCGCTTACACAAACTGACCAATTGTTCCATTGATACTGCCATACTGACGCCTATGGTACCACTTTCTCCATTTCGGTGCTATAGAGTGGGTCAGTTGCTAACAGCGTTGAAACAGCAGGTTTTATACTCTCCACAGGAACATTTGCCGTTGCATCTTGAGCAGTAATTTTTGTCTCGGAAAGAAGAGGGACTTCAGCGCCTATTTGTCCATCGGTTGGACGCATACGTACTTGAAAAGAGACGCTCTTTGACATAGGGACCGCTGTTGCTTTTGGAAGAGACCCAACACTCCACCTTACCTCTCTTGTATCAGGATTGTAAGCTACTAACTCCGACTGCGGGCTAATTACCCCAGCCCATGTGACATTTTTCGGGAGTGTTGCTGTTGCAATAACATTTGAAAGTGGGTTTTCTGATGGTCGCGCGGTCCATGTCACTGTATAGCTTGTTTCTTGGTTTGCTTTTGGAGGATACGGTCCGCTATTTTTTATAGGGCCAACAGAATAGAGCGCCTGTGAAGCAAATTGTATTCGCCCTGCATATCGAACAGTGAGCTCGTCAATATGCGAAACACTTTTCATTTCATTTTCAAGTGAAGGGAGTACTCCTTCTACCGAAAGCGCTGTGCTTATATCTCCATTTGCACCTTTATGTAATGGTTCCACTGAGAAGTAAAGCGTTCCTGTTTCTCCTGGACTTATTGTTGCGAGA
>CAZSQH010000057.1:0-3360 GCA_964608655.1 uncultured Candidatus Saccharibacteria bacterium
TGTTGAATTAACAGATCAATAAAAAACTGAACTGGGCCATGCGGCATAAAAAAACCACTCCTTATTAAGGTGTGGTTTTTTTATTTTACAATCCCAGCTTCTCGAAGTGCCCTGTAAGCTCCTTTCTTTTGTACTGTCTTTAACCCTCGTGCAGAAATAGTAAGCGTAACAGTCTTTTTAAGTTCCGGAACGAATACTCGTTTCTTTTGGAGGTTTGCATATTTTCGTGCCATCCCAGTAGGGTTAAATTTAGTCGCACGAACTTTGGTGGAGTAGCCTCCCCCCATCTGTGATGTCTTTTTTGTAATAGCGCATGCTTTTGCCATAATGTCCCGCATGGTACCATACGGTATATCCTCATGCAAGGCAGTCTCTCCATCTTTTATTTTTTAGTTTTGATTTTCTCAATCATTGTGCATGAAGTGGCGCATGGGCTTGCTGCTGAACGAGAAGGTGATGCTACCGCTCGTTTGCTTGGACGTATCACTCTGAACCCTCTAAAACACATAGATTGGTTTGGTTCTGTGCTATTGCCATTTCTTCTTATTATTTCAAATGCAGGAATTGTCGTTGGATGGGCAAAACCAGTCCCCTATGATGAACGTAACCTAAGAAGAGGGAACACAAGTGTCGCTTGGGTGGCGATTGCCGGTATTTTAGTAAACCTTGGACTTGCGATTGTGTTTGGGCTTCTCCTTCGAATACTCATAGCTACCGGGATGGCAACTGAAGGAATTGCTGAAATTGCAAGTATTATCGTTCTTGTAAATGTTGTCCTTGCTCTTTTTAATGCTACCCCCTTAGCACCCCTTGATGGATTTCGTTTTCTTCAAGCAGTGCTCCCTTTGAAGATGCAGCCAACGCTTGATCTTATAGAACAATACTCTCTCCCACTTTTGCTTGCATTTATTATATTTGGATGGAAATTTGTCGCACCACTTGCGTTTAGTCTTTATACTATTTTGACAGGGGTTCCTCTGTAGGGATAAGGCAAAAACTCTTGCACAGATTACAGTTGTGTAGTAGCATAGCGGGACACATGGCAACCTTTAGCCAATTAATTAAAAAGCCACGAAAAAATGTCCGCCGAAAAACAAAGGCGGTTGCTTTGTCTCGTGGGTTTAATACTATTCATAACCGACCGGTATATTTTCCTGCTCCATTTAAACGAGGGGTATGTACAAAGGTTTCTACTACTACTCCAAAGAAGCCAAACTCAGCGATTCGTAAAATCGCTCGTGTGCGTCTTACTAATGGACAAGAAGTAACCGCGTACATTCCAGGAGAAGGTCACAATCTTCAAGAACACTCAGTGGTAATGATTCGTGGTGGTCGTGTGAAAGACTTGATCGGGGTGCGGTACCACATTGTTCGTGGAGTACTTGATACACAAGGAATCGACAAACGACGAAAGAGCCGTTCAATGTACGGAACAAAGCGACCAAAAGCAACAAAATAATTTTTTCACTATGCGACGACCAGTAAAAAATCGAAATATGGTAACTCCAGATATCAAGTATTCATCTTTGAAACTTGAGAAATTTATCAATTCCATTATGTGGGATGGTAAGAAAAATACTGCACGATCAATCGTGTATGGAGCGCTTGATATTGTAAAGGAGAAAGAAGGAGTAGAGGATCCTATGGAAGTGTTTGAAAATGCGCTTAAAAACGCGGGGCCACTTGTAGAAGTTCGTTCCCGTCGTATTGGAGGTGCAAACTATCAGGTTCCTAGAGAAGTGCGTAATGAACGTCGTATTGCACTTGCGTATAGATGGATTATCGAAAGTGCGCGTGCGCGTAAGGGTGTCACTATGGCAGCTGCACTTGCTGATGAATTTATTCAAGCATCAAAAGGAGAAGGAAATGCAGTGAAGAAGAAGAAAGATACTCACAAGATGGCAGAATCAAACAAAGCATTTGCCCATTTTGCTTGGTAGAAAAGAATTCTCGAATTTTATATATAAAAGTAAAGACTCCCTTAGGGAGTCTTTACTTTTGGAATATGAATTGCTATAACTTGTATAGAATAAAGTGTATTCATTTCTATATTACATCGCACAATTTTTCGTAAGCAGTTGGTTTTGGTTTAAAACGCTCCCTGTCCAGGGAGTGTTTTTGTTTGCAAAAAATAGAAACTACAGTTATAGTACTGGCTATCACGAGCCCATATCGGGCTTTTAATAATCAATAGTCACTGAATAATATATATTTATGGAACGAGAATTTCCCCTAGAGAAAGTTAGAAATTTTGGAATTATCGCACACATTGATGCTGGAAAAACAACCACCAGTGAGCGTGTGCTTTTCTACACAGGAATGAGTCACAAAATAGGAGAAGTACATGATGGGGAAACCACCACTGACTGGATGGAGCAAGAGCGTGAGCGAGGAATTACTATTACCGCAGCAGCAGTGACGTGTTCATGGATTCCAACGTATGCTGGTGGAGATAAATCAAAACGGTTTCGTTTTAATATTATTGATACGCCAGGACACATTGATTTTACTGTTGAGGTAAAGCGCTCGCTTCGTGTACTTGATGGTGCAGTAGTGGTATTTGATGGGGTTGCGGGAGTTGAGCCACAATCTGAAACAAACTGGCGCTACGCCGATGAAGCAAATGTTCCTCGTATTTGTTTTGTAAATAAACTTGATAGAACAGGTGCATCGTTTGAACATTCATACAAGACAATTCTTGAGCGTCTTTCAAAAAAGGCGGTTCGCGCACAGCTTCCTATTGGACTAGAAGAAAAACATGAAGGGGTAATTGATCTTTTGAAGATGAAAGCATATTACTTCGAAGGAGATATGGGGAATAAAGTAGTTGAAAAAGATGTTCCAGAAGACATGATGGCGGATGCTACTAAGTATCGCGCTGAGCTCATTGAGCGTATTGTTGAAAACGATGAAGCAATGATGAATGCCTACCTTGAAGGAAATGAACCACCCCTCGAAGATTTGAAAAAAATGCTTCGAAAAGCAGTGATCGCAAACGATATTTTCCCTGTCTATGCAGGAAGTGCGCTAAAAAATAAAGGAGTACAACTTGTGCTTGACGCTGTAGTTGATTACCTTCCTGCTCCAACCGACATTAAAGCAGTAACAGGAACAAATCCAGACACCGAAGAGCCAATGGAGCGTCATGCAAGCGATAGTGAACCGTTTGCTGCACTTGCATTTAAATCAATGGCAGATCCTTTTGTTGGACAGCTTGTGTTTTTCCGCGTGTATTCAGGCACTGTAGAAGCTGGTTCTTATATTTACAATCCTCGTACGGGAAATAAGGAACGACTTTCTCGTATTGTGCGCATGCAAGCTGATCAACGAGAAGAAGTAAAAAAAGTGTTTGCTGGTGAG
>CAZSQH010000058.1:0-3135 GCA_964608655.1 uncultured Candidatus Saccharibacteria bacterium
AATGAAGTTGAGACACCATTGAGTAATGTGAGTGGTGCTGAAAGTGAGATGTTTACCCTTACTTTCCCTTCTTCTGATAGTTCATCAGTCGAAGAGAGGGCTCGTTTATCTTCAGAACGACTTGATCGATCTTCATTTTCAAAATCAAGTTTTGATTCTATAAATGACTTTGAAAGAGCTGGAAATGCTTTTGCAATTTCATCTATCACGGCTTCTTTTGTCTTTGCTTCGCTCGTAAATACAAACTTTTTGTGAGAAGCGTATTCTATTTTTATTACCGTTTCATTTGTAAATACATCAGCTTCAATTTCGCTCACTGATGTTTCAGTGACAGCAGCGCTTGCTGGTCGATTAAGTGATGAATTTCCTTTTTCTTTTTCTGCTATTTTTTCTATCTCTTCGATTCTTTCATCTGCAAATTTTATACGAAGTTCATTTTTCTTTTCTTTGTTCGCAAGATTAAGACGAAGATTTTCTACCGCTCGATCGACGCCAAAAAGCGTATCTCCCGGAACCGCATTGTCAGCAAGTACCGCAGTGCTTCCTGCTCCTAATGCAAGTACTAGTCCAATAATAAGTGATGTAAACATAGGTTGCTGTGTTAATGGAAATAATGACGGCTTTTGTGCCCGCAAAGATAGTATACCCCATACGCGTTCTTTCTCTTCGTGAGAAAGTTCTCGAAACGAAGTCTGTGAGAGTATTTGTTCAATGTCGTTTTGATCGTTATGCATGAGATAATTTCTTTCTTAAGCGTGCGAGTGCTCGATGGTGACGAACCTTGAGCGCATTCTCGGACTCGCCGAGAAGCTGTGCGATTTCAGAAAAGGAGTTGCCTTCGATGTGTCGAAGTGTCACTAATGTTCTCTCTTTTTCAGAGAGTAATGCGAGTGCGTACACTACATCAAGAGTAATTCCTTCTTCTTGTTCTGAAGCAGGATCAATAATGACATCATCAATTGCTTCAAGTGAAATCACTTTTTTCCAAAAGCGAAACCCCTTAGCAATTTTTCTCTGCGCAATCTTATAAAGGAGCGCCTCAAGAGACGCATCCCCTTGATAAGAAAATCGAGAAAGTCCCTTCCAAAAATCAATAAACGTTTCCTGAAGAACATCAAGTGCATCTGCACGGTTTTTTGACCTTGGTCGAATAAACCGAAACAATCGAGGAGAAAGTATGTCGTAAAGCACTTTAAATGAGCCACGATCGCCTCGCTGTGCTTCTAAAAACACTTTCTGTAATTCAGTACGTTCCATACAGCTTCTACTCTAATAATGCCAGTGTACCACCAAAAGGTTACAAGTTTTTTAATTACATCTTGCGACTATCGTACGCCCAGTGAAGCAGTGCTTGTCGTTGGCGTGGTCTACAAAAGGTATCTCCTACCCTGCACGCGTTTTGGAGCCATCGTACATGCCTACGCATGAGAAACCATCGTTTTATTTGTCGCTCATCATCAGAGCCCCGTCTTCCCATATAGTAGCGACAGTACCACTGAAACCATCCCCGCGGATCATCTTTGTGTATCCATCCTTTTTCTCGCCAGACTTGTAGTGACTGACTTGCATTTTTTTTAAATAGGTTGAGTTGTGGGTCTTGTCTATAGGTTCCTTTTTTTTGAAATTTTGCTTTTGTAAACCAATCAGCAGGAAACTCTTTTGTACAATCACGCATATACACTCCTCCAAACACTCCCAGGGTAAGCATTTGTTTTGGGGTAAGCTGCGGCTTGAAACGAGGATCAAACCGCTTTCCTGTTGGAGCAGTGAGCTCATACTTATACCCTTTTTGCATGCGATCATGTACGGTGACAGTTTTTTTCACAGTAGGTAGTATATCGCCTAATTTCTCTATTTTAGAAACTATTTGACAAATAATCCTCAGATTGTAATATCAGAAAAAAATTGCTCATGATACTCCTCAATTCTTTTTCGCACGGATTTTTCTTTGGTCTTGGATTTATTCTTGCATGTTTCGGGTCTTTGTTTATCATTTTCCTTTTAGTTGGTAGAACATTGACTAAAAAGAAGAAAACCAAAGCTCGTAAAAAACTAACCAAAGAAATGCTCGACAGCTATCTCGAAAAAATTTCAAATGAAAGTAAATTCGAAGAAGCAACTACTTTCAAAAGATACATCGAAGATTTCAAAAACAAAAAACCGATGGACGAATTCTTTAAAGAATATACCATCGCTGTCAAAATGAAGATGGTGGAAGATGAAGATGATAAAGAAAACGATGAGGATAGTTCTGTTTCATTCTTTGGAAATATAAAACGAACTTATTACATCAAAAAAAGAGAGAAATAACTTTCCATAAACTGCTTATTGAAAAATAAGCGGTTTTTATTTTGTTTAAAACATTGACTTATTTTATTTTAAATGGTATAATGCTCAAAATTAAGCATAATGAAATATCTTTTTATTTTTGGTCTGTTTCTTTGTACTTTTTTAATTTCTTGTACTGATAAAGAGAAAGCTCGTAATTTCGGTGGAACTGAAACCATCAATCTACCCAAAGGGCAGAAACTAATGATGATCACCTGGAAAGAAAGTGATATTTGGTATCTCACCAAACCAATGTCGGCAAAAGACACTGCCGAGACGTATACCTTTCAAGAAGAAAGCTCCTATGGAGTATGGGAAGGTACCGTCATTATAAAAGAGTCAAAATAAAAATTTCACAGGAACCGTTCCAGCTCACTGGAACGGTTTTTTATTTTATCAATTGAATCTTTTTTTCTCGCTTCCAACTCTTGAGTTCTGCTTCCCTTTTCCTTGCTTCTCCGAGCGTTGCAACTGTTTCTGTATATTTCAAAATGACCGGTCTTCGTATCTTGGTATAGTGTGCGCCATACTTTGAATTGTTGTGCTGATCGACTCTCCGCTTAAGATTGTTTGTACTCCCCACATAGAGTGTCTTGTCAACGCACTCGAGAATATAGACGAAATACATAGGTTGAGTTTAACATTTCAATTCTTTCTTTTTATATCCTTCTTGTGTTTTCTACGAAAACATCCGCGAAGCAAATTCGAGCTTTTTTATAGAGATCGCTTCGTTTGTAAAAAACATGAATTTGGCTGGCCGTCTGGGACGATGTTAGAACCTGTTTGTTTAGTTAAATGGGATTAGGA
>CAZSQH010000059.1:0-3105 GCA_964608655.1 uncultured Candidatus Saccharibacteria bacterium
AATTGTAATGTTGCAAAAAAGAACTTTCTTATGGAACTTAACAATAATTATGGTGCTGTCGAAACTATTCTTCGTAAAAAATACGGTATCACTGACATTGACAAAGCATACCTTGCGATCGACTACTCAAACAAAACCGAATTGATAGACAACTATGGGAGAACCGTTTGTCATACTCGTTCGTACAGTAGTTTATTGAAATTTAGTGAAAGAGTGCTTGCGGAAAAAATTCCATGATTTTTTTATTTGACATTTTTCAGTAAAGATTGTAATGTTGCAAAAAAGAACTTCTGTTATGAAAAAAATCCCGAGGGAAATCTTTACAGTCGGAGAAAAAACTACTGCTGAATTTACTGCTGTTCTTCCTGGAAGCACTATCGCTCCTCCACTTATTCAGGGCAATGAATACGAAATACTTGAAATAGCTCTTGATAAAGATGGAAATCAACACCTCCATGTTGGCCTTATATCAAAAGTGGGATGGGTTACCTCATACGAAACAGGAGAAATACTTCCTGATAGTGGTAGAGATGGAAAATGGTGGTGTCATCCATCCAGATTCAGAAAAATAAAAAAAGAAAGTAAATGCGATTGTCCAAACAATGAAACAAATGACGGCATCTGTAATGGTGGTTGTGCCTAATAAAAAAAATCCGACTCTATGTCGGATTTTTATTTTTGACGTTTTGATTTTGCTCGATCGGTATCAGTAAGGTACTGCTTACGCAATCGCACACTCTGCGGAGTCACTTCTAGGAATTCATCATCCTGCATTACTTCAAGTCCACGTTCAATAGAGAGTACCCATGGAGGTACAAGGTTGATCGCCTCATCAGATCCTGATGCGCGCACGTTCGTGAGTTGTTTGTTTTTGGTAGGATTGACCGTCATCTCTTCTCCTTTTGAGGTATTCCCGATTACCATCCCTTCATATACTTCAGTAGCAGGAACGATATAAAGCGTGCCACGCTCTTGGAGTCCCCAAAGTGAGTACCCCAATGCTTTTCCTGTTTCCATAGAAATCATACTTCCCACTTGGCGACGAGTAATCTCTCCAGCGTATGGTCGAAATTCGAGAACACGGGATGCCATGATTCCCTCTCCTTTAGTATCAACAAGGAATTGCCCGCGATATCCAAAGAGTCCTCGTGTCGGGCCTTCAAAAATCATACGGGTACTATTGCCATGAACTTTCATGTCACGCATGATATAGCCACGCATCCCAAGCTTTTCTATGACCGCGCCTTGAAACTCTGTCGGTACATCAACCGTCACTTCTTCAAATGGTTCATGTTTCACCCCGTCGATTTCTTTGATAATCACCTGCGGTTGTGATACTTGCATTTCGTATCCTTCGCGACGCATCGTCTCAAGAAGCACGGCGATGTGCATCTCTCCGCGTCCAAATACTTTAAATCCTTCAGCAATACGATTGGGGTCGGGGGTAAAATCAACTTTGAGTCCTACATTTACTTCAAGTTCTCGTTCAAGACGTTCACGAATCTGGCGACTCGTGACAAATTTTCCTTCTCTTCCTGCAAACGGGGAATTGTTAACAAGAAAATCCAATACGATAGTTGGTTCATCGATTTTGATTGCAGGCAACAGTTCTGCGTCTTTATTGGTGGTAATCGTCTCTCCAATAAAAATGTCAGCGATCCCTGCGAGCATTACAATGTCCCCCGCTTGCGCTTCTTGTACTTCTTCACGAGTAAATCCGTGGAATGAAAAGAGTTTAACGATTTTTGCCTGACGAGTTTCTTTTCCTTCTGTTTTTACAAACACCACATCACCCACTTTTGCGACCCCTTCATAGACGCGCCCTACCGCAAGACGACCAAGGAAGTTATCGTATGCAAGATTAAATGCCTGCATACGAAATGGCTTTGCGGTGTCGTTTTGTGCAACAGGAACTTTTTCGAGAATAGTCTCAAACAATGGTTCAAGATCTTTTCGTTCATCATTTTCTGCACGCATCGCTACCCCATCGCGACCAATCGCGTATACAGTGGTGAAATCAAGCTGTGCATCTGATGCACCAAGTTCAAGAAACAACTCAAACACATCGTCATGTGTCTTAGTACAATGCGCCCCTGGTTTATCAATCTTATTAATCACCACAATCGGTTTTAATCCAAGTTCAAGGGATTTCTTAAGCACAAAACGAGTTTGTGGCATTGGCCCTTCTTGTGCATCAACAATAAGAAGTACTGAGTCGATCGAACGAAGTACTCGTTCTACTTCTGAACCAAAATCAGCGTGACCTGGCGTGTCAACAATATTTATTTTCGTACCCTTATAAAACACTGCTGTATTTTTTGCATAGATGGTGATCCCTCGCTCTCGTTCAATCTGATTTGAATCCATAGACGCGCCTTCAGCTAGTGTCTCCCCTGCAAAGGCAAGCATTTTGTCAGTAAGTGTCGTTTTCCCGTGGTCAACGTGAGCGATGATAGCAATATTGCGAATCTCCATAATTTGAGGGCTCATTATGGCACAAAATACTTAAAATACAAAGGCCACCGCAAAGCGGTGGCCCAATGTGTTTTTGAATAAGTAAGATTGATTAGATCAATCATCACCATTCATCATACTAAAACCTTCTTCCAGGCGATCGGATTCGTCCCGTTCGTCTGTTGCATCAATACCCTCAGTTCCTTCTCTTCGTTTTTTGAAAGTCTTACTTGTTTTGTGCGCTTGTTGCGCCAAAAACTCAGCTTCCCCAGGGGGGTTCGTTGTTGCGAGGCGAGGATTTCCATCCCCGTGGTTTTTTGCCATGCAAAATTGGTTTAGTTTGTACAAAAATAGGATTGACTTAATTTATAAACCTTTAAAAAGAATAAGTCAACATACGCAAAGCTGTTTGCGTATGTTCTCAATACTTACTTCGTGAGCCGAGACCGGGGATCGAACCCGGGACCTCGCCCTTACCATGGGCGTGCTCTACCAACTGAGCTATCTCGGCAAATAACCCCTAAAAGATAACACAAATTATATTTTTTATACAAATGTCAGCGCGTGCCCCATTTTGGTTCCACGACCAGTTCTCCCAATTCGATGCACGTATGTGTCATACGTTTGTGGAATATCATAGTTAATCACATG
>CAZSQH010000060.1:0-2603 GCA_964608655.1 uncultured Candidatus Saccharibacteria bacterium
TATATACATAACATTTCTTTCTTTTCCTCCAGGTACTGAGATGTTTCACTTCCCTGGGTGCGCTCACTGTACTCTTACGGTACAGCGTACTAGAGGTTTACTCTAGTGGGTTTCCCCATTCAGACATCTCCGGATCAAAGGTTGTTAGGCACCTCCCCGAAGCGTATCGCCGCCTCCCGCGTCTTTCATCGCCATGTAGAACCTAGGCATCCACCATATGCTCTTAATAAATTTCCTATTAGGAAATCTAGAAATCATTTTTACCTGTTCACTCGCGTGAACAGTTTGATCCAATAAAAAATCACCGCTGACTTTTCATTAGATCCTCTGCCTCTCCCACCTGCTCTATCACGGGTAGTGATAGATTTTGAATGCGTTGAACACTCAAGAAAAGGAGGACAGCATATAGTTTTCAAAAAACGAGTACTAGTGATCCAACAGAAAACCGCCCTTGCGGGGCGGCAACAACGTATCGTCGTGACTTACGCCCCGTGACATTGGTTGTTACTCTGATAAATCATAGTGGGCGTATTTTATATGAGCATAAAAATAAAGTCAAGCAAATCCCTCTTTATGCACAAAAGCCCCCGTTTGGGGGCTTTTGTGAAAGGACAAAGAGACTATTTTCGAGAAGAAAGATCTTCTGAAATCTTTCCAACCCAGCGACCAGCTGCTTCTTTTCCACCAAGACCAAAAGCAAGGCCAAGGGCAAGAGCGAGCATGAACACAAGACCGGTAAAGAGAATCTGTCCAAAGTATCCGAAGATACCGAGCTTATCGAGTGCAGTAACGATTGCAAGGATCCAGATTGCATAGTATGCAATTGATCCAATCAATCGAGCTGATCGAACATTTGCAATTGCAGCACTTCCTGAAATTATCTTTCGAGAAAAATCAGCAACAATAGTACCCGCAACGAGCACCAATACTGCAATAATAATTTGCGGAATGTACGCAAGGATCTCACCGAGGAATGCGCTTACTTGATCGAGACCAAGAATGTTGACCGATGCCATGAAAAACGCAATAACGATGAGCCACTTCACGAGCCATCCGATCACCCCACCAATGTGGAGGTGCCATCCGGCACGAGAGAGTGCTTCGTTTGCTCCTGCACTTGCAAAGAGCTTGTCGAGCTTGAGAGCATCAACAGCGGTAGTAATAAGTTTCGCAAGTGTTGTTGCGATTACCCATCCGATGATGAATACAATGATTGCGAGCAAGATTTTTGGAACTGTCGCTACAAAACCATACCAAAGGCCTTGAAGAGAGAGAACAAAAACTTGGCTCCACGATTGAATAAGCATATATGTTTACGCGAACGCGTGGGTATCAAAAATCTACTAAATGTAATTGCTACTGTCGGGACCCCGCCAGTACCTCTACAGTATACTCCTTTTTAACTAGTTTGGCATCGAAAAAGACGCAAAATCTTTTGAGGCAATAAGGCGCTCGTGTGGATAATCAAAGACATCTCTGATTAGCTTGTCATACATTGAGACACGATACTTAAAATCGTTCGTATCAAAGATGGCATAGGAGAGCTCACGACCCAGCTCACTTTCAAGCACTTGAATCGCTTTTTGCACCACCTGACGACGGATGTTATCCCCAACAATCAAAATATCAAGTCTGTTGCCTGCGTTTTGCATAAATATCCCAGAGACAACCAACATGTGGATACGTCCTGCGGGACGAAAGCGCCGCACCAAATCTTCTTGTTTGAAAAAATCTCCTTCAACAAGCAACTGACGCAACTCGTTGATGTACGGAAACTCTGTGTTGAGAAACCACCCCACCACCCGTTTCTTTTTTGTTTTTCCTGTTCGCTTTAGTGTGACTTCTTTTGTAAATGTTTTTTTCCGAACAAAATCCATTGCGGAGAGTTGTGTAGTCATCCGTCGAGCAACGGTAATGCCAATACGCGAACGATCTGCAACATCAGATGCTTCAAACCCCTGTGTTGGATTTAATAAAAACAATCGCATGATTTTTACCCGAGCAACTCCCCCAAGCAATTTTCCCAAAATGTCGAGACTTTCTTTCATATAACAAATCAATTATAGGACTCTCTGCCATCTTGTAACAAGAAAAAAACCGTGTCCAACTACAAAAAAACCGCCTTGCATTGCAAGGCGGCTAACGATCAGGTGGTTGCTTGCTCGGTCCGGTACCAAGGGCAGCCAAAAGTGGGGGCAGTAGCGCTGGCGATGCGACTGTCCGTCCCATTTCCAAATGAATTTTGGAATGAGCAATAAAGAGCTGGCGAATTTGCAGGAAGCAAACTCTTTACAGGAAGTGCCTCTTTGAGGAGCACAAACACTGTTTGTTGTTCAGCTGATTGATTCTCTGGGAGTTCGACAAAGCATGCCAGTACCACTACAAGGAACAACAAAATCCTCATAATGGGATATTTGATGAACCATCATTATACTCCCCTATAAAATTTTGTCAAGTCATATAAAAACACCCCCCAATGGGGGTGTTTTTATAGAAAGAAAATTACTTAAGCTCAACCTTGCCCGACTTCCTTCTTTCAGAAGGTCGCTGGGTAAGTGTCGAATTGAAGATTACTTCAATTCTACCTTACCTCCTGCTTCTTC
>CAZSQH010000060.1:2613-2895 GCA_964608655.1 uncultured Candidatus Saccharibacteria bacterium
TTCGATGCCCTTTTTGAGCGCCTCAGCTTCGTCTTTCTTCATACCATCTTTAAGGGTAACTGGAGCACCGTCAACAAGGTCTTTTGCCTCCTTGAGTCCAAGTCCGAGTGCTTCTTTTACCACCTTCATCACTGCGATTTTTTGTTCGCCCGCATCAGCGAGTACCACTGTAAATGCATCTTTTTCTTCTGCCCCACCAGCAGCCGCTGCGCCTCCTGCAGGAGCTGCAGCAACTGCAGCTGCAGACACGCCAAACTTTTCTTCAATCGCTTTGACGAGTTC
>CAZSQH010000061.1:0-1461 GCA_964608655.1 uncultured Candidatus Saccharibacteria bacterium
CAACATCAGCACTCGCAAGTGATGGTGCATCGTTCACACCATCACCCACCATTGCGACAGATTTATACAAACTCTTGAGTAATGTTATTTTTTCTGTCTTATTCTCTGGCAAAAGAGAAGAATAGAATGTTTTTATACCAACTAGAGACGAAACATACGAAGCAGATGCTTCTGCATCTCCCGTAAGCATTATAGGTTCTATACCTAATTTTTTGAGTTCAGAAATAGTATCCTTGCTCTCTTTCTTAATTTCATCCGCCAAAGCAACGATGCCTTTTATTTCTTTACCATTTGAAACAAAAATAACTGACTTACCTTGCTTCTCAAATACACCTGCTTTCTCAATTACTTTTTCACTCACAGAGCCGTGTTCTTGATTGATATATGACAGTGTGCCAGCACATCGGTGGCTGTCGGTGCACACTAGACATAAACCCTCAACGCCTTTACCTGAAACTGCCTTAAAATCTTGATAAGTATGAAGTTTTAATCCTTTCTGTTGTGCGTAAATTACGATACTTTTTGAAATTGGATGTTCTGAAAATGTCTCAAGTCCAGCTAGGCATTCAAGCACTTCTGCTTCTGTATTATCTCCAAATGGAACAACATCTGTAATAGCTGGCTCCCCTTTGGTGAGAGTTCTCGTTTTGTCAAAAGCGATAGCTTTGATTTTGCCTATTTCCTCCATAAATCTTCCACCTTTAATGACTACACCCTGTTTTGAAGCATTCCCGACCGCAGAAAAAACACTCACGGGCGTAGAAATTACAAGAGCACAAGGACAGGAAATAATCAGAAGAGTAAGGGCTTGAGTAAACCAAAAAACAAACGGTTGATGAAATAAAACAACAGGAATAATTACAATAAAAATAGCAATGAGTAAAATAAGCGGGGTGTATATTTTTGCAAAGCGTTCAATAAACACTTGACTCTGTGATTTTCTATCAACCGCTTCATAAGTAAGATTTATGATTTTTTGAATTGTGCTATCGCTAGATAATTTTGTCACTCTAACCTCAATATAGCCGTCGCTCGCAGTTGTTCCTGCAAAAACTTGGTCGCCAACAACTTTAGTTTTCGGAAGTGGCTCTCCAGTAATAGATGCCTCGTCTACAAGCGAAGTCCCAGACACAATAATTCCATCAAGCGGAATTATATCCCCGTGTTTTATAATAATTATTGAGTCAATTTTTATATCCTCCACTGATGAGGTAGACCCGTCTTTTAGGGTCGCAGTTTTAGGTGTTTTTGATACTAGGTCTTCCAATGCTGACTTACTTCTATCTATTCCAAAATCTTCAAGCACTTCACCGATTGAAAAAAGCACAATAACAATAACTGCTTCTTCAAGTTTACCAATGGCAACTGCTCCCGCAACTGCAACAGTCATTAAGAGATTGATACTTGAAAAATTGAGCTTGAATAGGTTTTTAATTCCTTTTTGATATAATTCTTTATTAG
>CAZSQH010000061.1:1471-2718 GCA_964608655.1 uncultured Candidatus Saccharibacteria bacterium
AGCTCAATAACTTGTGGTAAATGCTTGCCAGACAAAGACAAAACCTCAAATGGAATAACCACCAATAGAGCAAGACCCAAAAAAACAAACTTTCTGTTTCGAAGCAATTCTTTTAATATCATAAAAACTATTTTATCATTTTTACCCCACACTTACCATCACTGTTGTTTAGGAGTTTTCCGACATTATAGATGTCTGCTTATCAGGCATATTCTCTAATGATTTCGGAGCTATGAGTAAAACAGAAGCAGACAACATTAAAAAAATTGAGACCAGTTTTCTAAAGAAACACGATTATTTTACTGGGTGGAGGTCTGGCACGATAACTTGGACTAATGGATGGTCTGGGAATAAAAGCAGTGTTGGTATTGAAGTATGCACAATGAATGACGAAAACTATCTGCGTATTCATTACACACAAACAGACAATTCAACGGGAGAGAAAAAAGATTTTGATTACAAGGTTCAACTTGAAAAAACTCCTTGCCACTTCGGAGGGTTCCGATATTGGTTCAGATGTAATTTATACAAGAGCGGTGTGTATTGCGGTAGGCGTGTCGGGGTCCTCTATAAAGATGGCGACTGGTTTGGATGTCGGCACTGCTATGAACTCACATACTCATCACGAAATGCAAATCGTGGATACTCTCACTACCCACTATTCCGAGTGATTGAGCTTGAAATGCAAGCCGAGAAACTAGAAATGAAAACACGAAATTACACCTATCGTGGAAGACCTACAAAAAAGAGACAAAAACTAGAGAAAATATACCGACAAATAGGTGCGTATTATCCAAGAATTAAAAAATTATAAGTATTCAAAATTAACGATAAAAATGGTATTATGAGTAAGCTACACGCAGAGTTAAATAACGAGCTTTTTGTGCCCAAAGAGGGGCAACGAGACTTTGCGTGTAGCAACAAGAAGTCGCTTCGTTGTCCCTCTTTTGGTATTACAAACCCTAATAATGTTTCGGAAGATGTCGCTCTTGATTACTTCGCCAGTATTCTTGTAGAGGCATTTCTGGACAAAAAAGAATATGAACGCAATCAATTACGCAAATCACAAACGGGCAGTGATATATGTCCGAGTGTCCACTAAAGAACAAGTGGATGAGGGAAACAGTTTGAGCACGCAACAAAAAATCTGTAATGATTATGCTCTCAAACACGAATACGAGGTCGCAGAAACTTTTGTTGAACAGGGCGAAAGTGCGAAGACGGCGGACCGCACCGAGCTCCAACGA
>CAZSQH010000062.1:0-904 GCA_964608655.1 uncultured Candidatus Saccharibacteria bacterium
TTTCTTCAAAATTATGTCCGTCAACTTCTTGTACATGCCAGTTGAATGCTTCCCACTTTGCTGTCAAATTTTCAAGTGGCATAACATCTTCAGTAAACCCGTCAATCTGAATATTATTTCGATCAATGATGGTAATTAAGTTGCGTAACCTCTCTTTTCCTGCAAGCATAACTCCTTCCCAGGTGTTACCTTCTTGTAATTCTCCGTCTGAAAGAAGTGCATACACAAACTTGTCTGTTGAAATCCCCTCATTAATCCTTATGGCAAGCGCCATGCCGACTGCTTGAGATAGGCCTGACCCAAGTGGGCCTGAAGAGTTTTCTAGTATTGGTAAGTATTCTCGGTGTGGGTGCCCTTGCAGTCGTGTCCCGAACTTTCTAAGTGTGAGTAATTCTTCTACGGGTAAATAACCGACATGAGCCAGTGTTGCATAAAGTACTGGGTTTATATGTCCATTTGAAAGCACAAGCCTATCTCGTCCTTCCCAGTGTGGGTTTTCAACATCATGTCGTAATACTTTAAAGTAAAGAAGTGTAAAAATATCTGCCATCCCGAGGGGGCCTGCGGTATGGCCACTCTTTGCTTCAGTAAGCATTTCAATGATGGATATTCGAATATCATTTGCTTTCTCTTCTAAAAGTTTTATCTCTTCATTATCAAGAGTCATACAAACAGTATACCAAGCAATACTAACTTTGTAAGGTTTTTATTGCTTCAAGTGGGTCAAGTGAGTTGAAGACATACGAACCTGAGACAAGTCTGTCTGCACCGGCATCTATGAGACTTTTTGCGGTGCTTACATTTACACTACCGTCAACACTCACTTTTTTATTTGGCAAAATTTCTTTGATTGTTTTAATTTGTGTAAGCATAGACATGAAATGAGCATGTAGGCAAGCAGGTA
>CAZSQH010000062.1:914-2647 GCA_964608655.1 uncultured Candidatus Saccharibacteria bacterium
AAATTATCTTCTGCTTCCAAATGAAAAATAATTCTTGAAGGCCCCAGAGCTTTCCATTCCTCAAATCTTTCGCCCGCATTTTTCACCATCAGATCAAGTTCATAATTTATGTGGTCCCAATATGGTAACCCGTCTTCTTCTCGAAGTATGGCATCGTATCTCTCTTCCTCCTTTTTGTTAAATGGCCATGTTTTTGAAGGGACAAAAACACCATCGCAGAGATCAATCTGCACGACGTGCGTACAATCAACAACACGTGCAACGTGTTCTTCGATATCTGTATATGAATCTGGGAGTACTGCTGGGATAATTTCTACCATATACTTATTGTACACTACTCCCTAAAGCAATCGTGCACGTTACCATTTTTTTCTGAGATACATACGTACACACTTCTTCAAGGATCTTAGGGGTAGTATCGAAAAAGTACGGATCAGTTCTTATGTCATGAAAGGTTAAAATAAGCCACTCTTTTCTTTCAATTGCTTGATCGATCCAATTCTTTATAATTTCAAAAGTTGTATGTCTAACTACTGCTTTTGTTGGCAATAGATATTTTTTAAGTTCTTGGTTTTTTGGCGTATGTCTTAAGTACGCACGCGCACCGATAAAGCCAGCTCTTTTTACTAGTTTTGCAACATACGAATTTGCCCAGCCGTACGGATATGCGAAAGTGTGCATGGTAATACCATTACTTTCAAATTCTTTTTTTGACACAAAGACTTCCTTTTTCGCCTTCCAAAACCAAAGTACGAGGTTTTTGTGAGACCTACTATGTGAACCAATTTCATGACCTTCTCTTTCGATGCTTTTGCAATCTTCAAATGAGAGCCTACCTTCTCTCTCTTTCATCATACTTTTTGGTGGGCGAGACATTACGTAGAAAGTTCCTTTGATGTTGTACTTATTTAAAATAGGCACGGCCACGGAAATATGATTTTTCCAACCATCATCAAATGCAAAAGAGATCATATCTTCTCGATTCTACGTATGTGTCGTTCGTTATTTGAAAATGGAGTACTCAAGAAAGTATCTATGGCTTTTAATGCCTCTTCCTCGGTTATAAACCTTACTCCAAGCGAAATAATATTTGCATCATTGTGTAAGCGTGATAGTTTTACAATTTCATATGCATCTTCTGAAGTATTACCTTCAATGTCTATTGAATCTTTTGCACACACACCACCATAAAACACGGTTGCACGTACGTTGTTAAACTTATTTGCTACCATTGCTTCACCTTGACCAGAACCACCGCATATTATTCCCATGGCTTGGTCTGCCTTTGAAACTGCATCAGCAACGGGTTTTATGAAATCTGGGTAATCATCGCTTGGGTTGTATTCTTCCGCACCGAAATCTACAACAACATAGTTTTTTGCAAGCAAGTAATCTTTGATTTTTTGTTTTAACCCAAATCCTGCATGATCTGAGCCTAAGTAGATTTTCATTTTATGACTGTCCCGCCTTAATTACATGATCAACGAGTGTGTACGTATACCCAATTTCGTTGTCATACCACGCCATTACTTTGACTAAATTACCTCCAATTACTCGCGTGAGTTCCAGATCTGCAATAGAAGCATAGTGACTTCCTAAAATATCAGAAGATACAAGTGGCTCATGTGTAACAGAAAATACTTTCATCCATTGAGACTCTTTTGAAGCATCAAGCAGTATTTTATTTACTTCTTCTTTCGAAGTTTCTCTTTTGGAAATAAATGTAACATCGA